>NZ_JEYB01000084.1:0-12466 GCF_000582255.1 Acinetobacter sp. 1566109
GTGTTCAATATCTTTCTATTCGCTATACCAATCGTTTAGAAGCTGCAAATTTACGAGCATCAGTCGGTACGACTGGTGATTCATACGATAATGCTTTGGCTGAAACGGTGAATGGCTTATACAAAACAGAGGTGATTGAATATTTAAAAGCAGATTGGCAAGGTTTAGCAGATGTACAACTTGCGACACTAAACTGGGTAGATTGGTTCAATAAAAAGCGTGTACACAGTGCACTGGGTTATGTATCGCCTTTTGAGTTTGAAGCAATGTACTATGATAAGATTAATCCGTTAGGTCAGGTGGCCTAACTTAAATAAAAAAGTCTCCGACAAACCCGGTACGGTTCACTATTTCAGAAGAAAAGCTTCCAATAAAATCTGGTAGCTTATATAGACAATCTCTTACTCAAGGTAAAGTAGTCAGGCATACACTTGCTCATACAACTTTTAATCTTTATGAAGGAGTTCTTCGCTTTTCTGACAGCTTTATTAATAATGAACTTAATCTAGAGCGTTATTTTATTCCGCAAGGTGAAACAGATAAGAGAACGGATGCTCTCAAAAAAGATGCTCGTTTAAGAAAAAATTTAGGAGAGTACGGTATCTCAGATTTATATGAGGCTTGCTCTGATGGGAATGGAGGTGCGGCATATCTTGGTGATGGAATATGGATCACTTCTGGGGGAGGAGTATATGATTGGGGAAGATAAGTTAATTTATATAAACAGTTGAAGACATTTCTTTAGCTAATTTATTTAGTTTATCTAAAATTAACATAATAGAGCTTATACGAAATGCTTTTTAAAATATCCCTGTTTTTCATATAGTTAAAAATTTTTCATCCCCCTGGAAAACAATAAAAAACCGACTTGGAAACAAATCGGTTTCTTTTTAAGCAATTTTGATACTTCTTGCCAATAAATTTGGTTAAAAAATAATCAAAATCGCACCTTTTCCCGATTTCTTAAGGCTTCCGTTTCTGAAATTATCCCCAATTTCTGTGGACAAATCTTGGGATAAAATAGACCAACGTTGTAAGTTAAAACTTACATGGATTTAAGGTTTTTGCGGATTGGTAATCCAAGGCATTAGCCCTATGATAAACACATAAGATATTAGATGTTTCTAGAAAACAAAAATAAGAGAATAGTGCAAGAAAGGGGCAGCAAGAGATCAGTAAAACAAGCAGCACCCCAATATAAAAAAGCCTAACAGGATGTTGGGCATTTTTGTGTCTTGAATCTGGATTTCGCATAAGAGATTTTATGTTAAGTAGGATGAAACTAGGTTTATTTTTATAAGCTTTAGATTAGAATGATAATAAAATATTTAAGATAATGAATTTTATGAAATATTATTTAATTTTCGCAGTGATTTTTTGCTCACAATTTAGCTTTGCTAAAGCATCTGATATTTCATTTTATGACTATGGAAGTGTCCACTTATTTACGTCAAAAGATCAGTTAAAATTAAGATCAATTGAGTTTTATAAAGATAATTCTGTTACGGATTGGTCTATGTGTACTCCAATACTTACTAATAAATTAAAAGTAACGAATGTAAAATATTCTTGGGAAAAAGAAATTTCAGGATTTACTGTGAATGATCCTAAATGGGGTGAGGAATTCTATTCTGTTGATTTGAGCGAAATTCCACAAGCACATAAATGGTTATTATCGACTTTAGTGCAAAAAGGAAGAATAGTTAAAATTACATCTAGGGCGTGTGGTTCTAGTTTGACACCTTACCTTATAAGAGTAGAGAAATAAAAAATATCAACTTATATCTTTGATTTTATTATTTATAATATCTTTAATGCTTTTATTCTCATCTTGAGATATTTTCTGAAGTTGAGAATAAAGTTCACTATTTATTGTAACTATAAATGTCTTCTTGATGAATTTTTCATATAAATAATATGAGTTTATAACTAAAAAAAGTGAACCAATTACAATAAGAACGAAATTCATCCCTTTATCAAAGTAAGCTGCTAGCAGAATACCAGCTGGAGCAATAATAAAAGCAAGATGAAATATAAGGAATAAAACTAGCCCATAGCAGTCCATCATTTAAGGCAGTTTTTTTCGTTTTTTTCAAACATATGATTGATATAACTGTAAAAGGAATGAGTAAAATTCCCACTCCTATTGCTTTAATGATGTCTAATAAAAACATATAAATATTATGTATGCTGAACTGTTAATTTTAAGCCAAGTGCATTCACAACACGATTGATAGTATCAAAACGCGGAGCTGAATCATGGCGAAGTGCTTTATAAAGTGCTTCACGTCCGATCCCTGCTTCTTTAGCAATTTGGGTCATACCTCTAGCTTTAGCAATGACACCAAGGGCATGAGCTAATTCAGCAGGATCATTATCTTCAAGAACCATATTGAGATACATCACGATGTCTTCTTCAGTTTTGAGTGACTCAGCCATATCAAAACTTGGTAAATCAGCTACTTTAACCATTTTAGTCCTCCAACGTTTTCGATAATTTGACTGCACGATCGATGTCTTGTTGTTGAGTTGATTTATCTCCACCACCAAGCATTACAATCACAACGTCACCATGTTGGATGTAATACATCCTCCATCCAGAACCGAAGAATTCTCTCATTTCCCAAACGCCATCTTGGAGAGGTTTAATGTCTCCCCAGTTCCCGCGTTGAACCTTATCTAATCGGCGATTCAAGCGAATGCGGGTCATATTGTCTTTAATGCCATCCAACCATTCATCAAATTCTGGTAGACGTTTAATTTCAATCATGAGGATTCCTTTTCTTCTCACTATATTGTATTCGATCGAATACAATATGCAAGTAATCTATACGACCATCCATTAATTTCGTATAGCGGCCATTATGTTAAATGGGATCAATATTTAATAAATTTTTATGTAAAAAAGACACCTTTAAAGGTGTCTTTCTTTGGTTAGAAAAGATTAATCACAATCTTACCAAAAGCACCTTTTGATAAATGTTCAAAAGCAGCAATCGCTTCTTCAAATTTATAAATGTGATCAATCACAGGTTTAATTTGATTGGCATTTAAGAAATCATTCATTCTTTCAAAAGCCACTCGAGGCGCTACCGCAATACCACGAAGTTTGGTTTGACGGAAAATCAAGGGCATCAAATTTAGCTGTGTTGTCTGACCTGTTAAGAACCCCACTTGAGCAATCGTTCCTGTCACTTTTGTTGCTGCAATAGATTGATTTAGACCATTACCACCTGCCACTTCAATCGTGACATCGGCACCCTTTCCATCGGTTAATTCAAGAACACGTTCTTCCCAATTTGGGTAAGTTTTATAGTTAATGCCTTCATCCGCACCTAATAAGCGAACTCTTTCTAGATTCTCATCTTTGCTTGATGTGGCAATGACTCGAGCACCATAGGCTTTAGCAAGTTGGATCGCAAAAATAGAAACACCGCCTGTACCTTGTACCAACACATTTTGTCCCGGCTTTAAGTTACCGACATCCATCATCGAATACCAAGCAGTTAGTGCTGCAATCGGCAACGTTGCTGCTTCAGCATCCGACATATTGTCAGGTGCTTTAACCGCACTTTCTTCATGCAAAATCATGTATTCAGCAAGCCCGCCAGGCAATGGCATTCCTAAGCAATAGTCAGGCTCGTTTGGTCCTGGTTCCTCATCAATCCAACGTGAATAAAGTGTTGTATTTACACGATCACCAAGCTTAAAGCGTGTAACACCTTCACCTACAGCAACGACCGTACCCACAGCATCAGATACAGGAATAAGTGGCTTTGGCACTAGATGAGGTTCATAAAAACCATCGACAATCGCTTTATCACGATAGTTTAAAGACACCGCACCGACTTTAATCAGTAATTCACCTGCCTGAGGTGTTGGAGTCTCTACTTCCTCTAATTTTAAATTTTCTAAGCCAAAATCTTTAAGTAACCAAGCTTTCATAATTTTATCCTAAGCAGATTTAATTCATAGAAACATTATAATTAAGGAATTAATTTTGATTAAGATGATAAAATTCCTAACATTATGGAATTAAATTCTCGAATAGGATTGTATGGATCATCAGTTTGCCGGCATTATCGAGTTCATTACAGTGGTCGACCAAGGGAGTTTTACAAACGCTGCCGAGGTATTGGGTTTGACAGGATCTGCTGTTGGTAAAAGTATGAATAAGTTAGAAAAAAGACTCGGTATTCAGCTTTTTCACCGTACTACGAGACGTCTTGCATTAACCCCTGAAGGAGAAATATGGCTGCGAAGCTGTAGACGCCTTGTAGAAGAACTAGAAGCGACCCAGTCGTTATTGTCTCAAGAAAATAATTCACCTACAGGAAGAATCAGAATTGATTTACCAACAACCTTTGGTCGTCGCTATATCTTTCCAACGTTATTAGAAATCATTCATCGTTACCCCCAACTTGATCTTACAGTTACATTTCAAGATAGAGCAGTTGATCTGATTCAGGAGGGGATCGATTTGGTCGTAAGAATTGGTGAATTAAAAGATTCTACAGATATCATCGCCAAGTCTTTAGGTCATCAAACGCTATTGATTTGCGCTTCTCCTGATTATTTAAAAAAATACGGCACACCGCAAAGTAAAGAAGATTTAAAACATCACCAATGTTTGATTGGTTGGCGAAGTCATAGTAAAGGCTATTGGTTTTTAAGAAATACCCTCAATGAAACGGAATTACATGAAATAAATTACAATCATGAAATTCCAGATGGAGATGCCATTCTAAGTGCATGTATGTCAGGCTTAGGATTGGCACAGCTTCCGAGCTGGCTTGCTTTTGAAGCAATAAGAGATGGTAAATTGATCCCCATTCTTCCTGAAATCTCAGGCGTAAAGATTCCGATTAATATTCTTTGGCAGAAACGTTGGCATCTACAGCCTAAAATTCGAGTCGTTGTTGATGAAATTATGACTTTTATAAAGACCAATCCAAAGTTATTTAATTAAGTTAAAATTTTCTAAAATTAACATAATACACCTTATACGAAATCAACATGTAAGCCCAAAATAGAAATGTCCGGTTTAGGTACTGTACTAGCATATCTTTAGTGAGCGGATGATATTTATTATTCATTATTTAGGAATTATTAAATCCTATAAATATCATTTATTGGATTAATTTACTTTGGTACTGTACACATCATCCTCCAGTTAAAAATAAGGAACAATTATGAATAAGATGATGAATGCTCTTATCTTAGAAAATTTTGGTGATCATGAATTTACACGTGTAGAACTCCCTATACCTCAACCAGAGGCTGGGCAAGTTCTAGTACGTATTCATGCTAGTGGTGTAAACCCTATTGATTATAAAATTCGTCTTGGTGAAGCACCATATGCTATGCCAGAGCTTCCTGCCGTGTTGGGAACAGATATGGCTGGGGTTGTCACTGCTGTTGGTGAAGGTGTCACCCACTTCAACGTCGGAGATGAAGTTTACGGTCTGATTGGTGGCGTTCGTGGTCTTCAAGGATCTTTAGCAGAATATGTTGTAGCAGATGCTGATCTGATCGCATTAAAGCCACGAAATATCTCTATGCGCGAGGCAGCAGTACTACCATTGACGTTCCTCACCGCTTGGGAAGGTTTAGTGGATAATGCGAAGGTCCAACCAGGGCAAACTGTACTGGTTCAGGGTGGTGCTGGTGGCGTTGGTTATATGGTTGTTCAGCTTGCAAAAGCACTTGATGCAAATGTTTGGGCGACTGGTCGTACAGCTGATCAATCACTGATTTCAGAACTCGGTGCAACACCTCTCGATTACACAACAGCATCTTCCGATGACATTATTGCTGCAAGCCCTGAGGGTCAAGGTTTTAACATTGTTTACGACACTGTGGGTGGTCCAGTACTCGATGCTTCACTTTCCATGACAACTCACTATGGCCACATTACCAGCTGTGCTGCATTTGGTAATCATAATTTAGCGAGTTCATCTCTACGGTGTGCCACAGTGTCTGGCGTATTCGTCCTAATGCCGATGTTAACAGGCAATCGCCGTGCTCATCATGGTGATATCCTTAAGATCGCTACTCGTCTTGTTGAGGAAGGTAAACTGCGTCCTATTGTTGATCCTCGTCATTTTACTCTAGACCAAGCGATTGAGGCTCATGATGCTGTTCAAGATCGCTCTGCCAATATTAAGGTAGTTATAGATGTCATTTAATGCACTTCAGGCCAAGACTTGGCGCTTCAATAGTATTGGAGATACAGATGTTCTGACATTAGAAACACTTCCTGTTGCTTTACCAGCCGCAGGAGAAGTTCTAATCCAGATGAAAACGATCGGACTCAACCGGGCTGATGTAATGTTTCGGCGTGGTACTTATATTCAAAAGGCAGTATTCCCTTCTCGTCTGGGATATGAGGGAGCAGGCGTAGTTCTGGCGATAGGTGAAGGTGTACGCCAATTTTCTCCAGGAGATGCAGTATCGATTCTTCCGACTGACAATCTAGCCAAATATGGGACATATGCGGACAAGCTTCTGATTCCAGAAACTTTTTTAGTTCACAAACCCGATAGTTTAAGCTGGGAAGAAGCTTCTTCAATCTGGATGCAGTATTTGACGGCTTGGGGTGGTGTAATCCATGCTGGTGGAGTTTCGAAAGGATAAACGATCTTGATCACAGCAGCTTCAAGTAGCGTAGGACTAGCTGCGATACAGATCGCTGAAGCAGCCGGTGCTAAGGTCATTGCAAGTACACAAACGACAGAGAAAAAGCAACGTTTACTGGATCTCGGTGTTAAAAATGTTATAGCCAGTGAAGATGAACCAGATTTGTATGAGGCGCTTGTTTCACGTTTGGGGGGAGAACATCTTGATGTCGCCTTCGATGCTGTAGGAGGGCCGCATATTGAACAGATTGCAAAAGCGATGTCGGTAGGAGGAACGATGGTTATGCATGGTGCGCTTAGCCCGGAGATCACACCATTTCCCCTTAAAGTTGCATTACGCAAGAGCTTAACCATGCGAGGTTTTTTGTTCCTTGAGGTTCTGCATGACCCTGTTCTAAGGGAGCAAGCCAGACGATTTATTCTTAGCAGTATAGGTGCAGGATATCTTCGTCCAGTGATCGACCGTTGCTTTAACTTTGAGGACATGCATGACGCTCAGCGCTATCTTGAATCAAATCAGCAAATAGGAAAAATTGTAGTTACTCTGAATACATGATGGTCTTATCTGATTTCTACTTTCTAGAAATAAGGTTAGTTCCATCTGATTCAAGTTTCTATATGGCCCAGCACTTCCACTAAGTAATCAAACAATGCTCGGATTCGCAAAGGTGTCGGGCCCCGCTGTGGACGATATAAATACAGGCGCCAAACAGGAGAGGTTTCCTCATGAAGTATCTGAATGAGCTTACCACTCCTAAGCCACGGCAAAACTAGAAATCCAGGCATGTGTCCGAATCCAACTCCAGCGAGAATCGCTTGAAATTCAGCTTCTAGATCATCTGTAATAAAACGGGGCTTTGATGGCGTAAAGCTTCGACTTTCGGTGAATGTCCATGGCCAGTAACGTCCTGTTTTATGATCGACTAATGCTGTTAGAGGGTATTTATCTAGGTCAATAATTTTTTTGGGCATTCCAACCTTATCAATTAACTCTGGCGTACCCACAGAATAAAAGTTCACTTTCGCCAATTCCCTTGCCACATATCGATTGTCCGGCAAAAATCCAAATCTGATCCCGATATCTATTCGCTCATCGATCACATCCGAGTGTGAATCGGTTAGCACACAATCCACGACAATATCTGGATAACGTGTGGCAAATTCTGCTAGTGCGGGTACTACCAATTTGCGCCCTAACACAGACGACACAGTAAGACGGACAGTCCCACGCATTTCATCTCGTTTTTCCTTGGTGTCTTTTACGAACAAAGCATCGATCGATCCCACCGCAAAACGTGCTTGCTTTGCCAAACGCTCACCATCAGCGGTAATTTTAATTTGTCGAGTACTCCTGTAAAACAGAATCTCTCCGCGCTGCTCTTCTAGTTCTTTTATTGCCCGTGTCACTGCCTGTGGGGAAATACCCAGCTGAGTTGCTGCCTCTTTAAAATTTCGAGACTCTGATGCGACACAAAAGATACGCATCATTTCCAATTTGTTATGCATGTCCAATCCTGTGTTATGGCAATTATTCCGTAAATAGGAATTCTGAAAGATAATATTATTCATTTATTATACCTAACAAGGCTGTAATACTTAACCCATCAAATATGATTGACAGATAGGTTGAAGGTTACTTGTATGAATAATATAGAAAATAAAGTTGTTGTTATCACTGGTGCAAGTAGTGGTTTAGGTGAAGCTACTGCTCGCTTCCTTGCTAAAAAAGGTGCAAAGGTTGTACTTGGTGCTAGACGTACTGAAAAATTAGAGGCTATTGTTCAGGATATTCGTGCTGAAGGTGGTCAAGCTGAATTTATTGGTATGGATATAACCAAACCACATGAAGTACAAGCACTTATTGAAAAGGCATTAAGCGCATTTGGTCAAATCGATGTATTGGTAAACAATGCTGGATTAATGTCTATTGCACCATTAAGTGAGCTAAAAGTTGATGAATGGGATCGTATGATCGATATTAATATTAAAGGTGTTCTTTATGGTATAGCAGCTGCCCTACCTGTTTTCCAAAAACAAAACTTTGGACACTTTATTAATCTCGCATCTGTTGCAGGGATAAAAGTATTTAGTCCAGGAGGTACTGTTTATAGCGGTACTAAGTTTGCTGTAAGAGCCATCTCTGAAGGACTTCGTCATGAAGTTGGGGGAACAATTAGAACGACGACTATTGAGCCTGGTGCAGTTGAGTCAGAACTAAAATTTGGTTCTTCTCATAAAGAAAGTTCAGAGTTTGTTACTGATTTCTACAAACAAGCTATACCAGCTGACTCAGTCGCTCGAGCAATTGCTTATGCAATTGAGCAGCCTGCGGATGTAGATATTAATGAAATTGTTTTACGCCCAACGAGCCAAGAGTTTTAATAATTGAATAAAAAAAATGGGAGCACCTCGCTCCCATTTTTACTATATTTTTAAAGTTAAGGACAAATCTATGAAAGCCGTATCGTATGTTATAAATAACCATGATGATTTTAAAAATTCATTGGTAGATATTGAAAAAGCAAAGCCTACGCTTAAGGAGCGTGATGTACTGGTAAAAGTTCAGGCAATCTCTGTGAATCCAGTTGATACCAAAGTGAGAAAAAATTCGTCTGAAGCAAATAATCGTATTTTAGGTTGGGATGC
This sequence comes from Acinetobacter sp. 1566109, assembly GCF_000582255.1. NCBI lineage: Bacteria > Pseudomonadati > Pseudomonadota > Gammaproteobacteria > Moraxellales > Moraxellaceae > Acinetobacter > Acinetobacter sp. 1566109. Next base: position 9,285 of record NZ_JEYB01000084.1, read on the forward strand.
CGTTGGGGAAATTATCGAAGTTGGCTCAAAAGTTACCTCGTTTAAAGTAGGAGATTCTGTTTGGTATGCTGGCGATTTAACCCGAGATGGTAGTAATGCTGAGTTTCAAGCAGTCGATGAACGAATTATCAGTCTTAAACCAATTACAGTATCTAATGCAGAAGCAGCAGCATTGCCATTAACTGCAATAACGGCATGGGAAATGCTTTTTGATCGGTTTCAAATTTCAGAAACAGAAGTTGGCAGTATTTTAATTATTGGTGGTGCAGGCGGTGTAGGATCAATCGCTATCCAACTCCTAAAAGCAAAAACAAATCTGACGGTTATAGCAACTGCTTCGCGTGAAGAAACGAAATCTTGGGTGGAATCACTTGGTGCCGACCATGTCATTGATCATAGCAAAGATTTAAATGCACAAATCGAGACACTAGGCATTGCAAAACCAAAATACGTATTCTCTACAAATCATACAGAAACATATATCAACCAAATAGTTTCTCTGATTGCACCACAAGGCAAGCTTGGATTGATCGATGATCCACAAACATTTGATATTATGCCGTTTAAGACTAAATCTATTTCTATCCATTGGGAGTTGATGTTCACCCGTTCAATGTATGAAACCGATGATATTGAAAAGCAAGGTGATCTATTGCAACAGGTTGCCCAATTAGTTGACCAGCAAAAAATTAGAAGTACCCTCAACCAAAATCTAGGCAAAATTAACGCTGCAAACTTGGAGAAGGCGCATAAGTTACTTGAATCAGGCAAGTCAAAAGGCAAAATTGTACTAGAAAACTTCTAAAACAAATTCAAGGTGAAATAATGACTATTTCAATAATTGCGAACTTTAAGGCAAAATCAGATCAAAAAGAGACGTTAGAAGCGCTTTTAAAAAGTGTAATAGAGCTTACGCTTCAAGAAGAAGGATGCTTGTAATATGAGCTTTATATTAGCGAAAATGACTCGAGTAGATATTTCTTCTTAGAAGAATGGCGTAGCAGGGAGGATTTAGATATCCATATAGCCTCTGATTATATTCAAAGTTTATTTGGTAATATCTGATCCTAGCCAAAATAATGGACAGTACTTCCCTCTAAAGATAACGTAACGTTAACTTTGGAGATCCAAGAAATGGCCAAACGTTTTAGTGCTGAATTTAAACAGCAAGCAATTGATTATGCACTTTCAAACTCACACGAGCCTATAGCTGCAATCGCCCAGAAATTAGGTGTGGGTTATTCAACTTTAGACAAATGGATTCGTGAAACCAATCCAGTGGGTTCAAGCAAACGTCAACTTTCACCAGAACAACAGCGGATCTTGGAATTAGAGAAAGAAGTCAAACAGCTCAAGGAAGCCAATGACATCTTAAAAAAAGCGCATGTGTACTTTCTAACAGATCATGCCAAGAAAAGTACACGGTAATTCAAGATCTAGATATGAATGAAGTCACGGTATCTTCTGCCTGTAAATACCTAGGTGTCAGCACTTCAGGCTATTATGCCTGGCGAAAACGTCAGGCCAATACGGTAGAGAAATATAATGATTTAAAAGCCGTATATTGGCAGCATCATGCACGATTGGGTGCACCTTCATTGGTACATGACATGCATGATTTAGGTTACAGCATGAGTGAACGCACTGTTGGAAGAATGCTGAAAAATCTGGGTTTACGCAGCAGGATTGCGCGTAAATACAAGCATACGACTGATTCAAACCATCGTTTGCCTACAGCACCCAATCTGTTAGAGCGTCAATTTACAGTCATTCAGCCTAACAAGGTTTGGACAACGGATATTACCTATATCCGTACCAAGCAAGGTTGGCTGTATTTATGTGTGATGCTGGATCTATTTAGTCGTCGTATCGTGGGGTGGCAAACCAGCCATCGAATAGACCGCCAGTTGGTGTGTGATACGTTTAACTATGCAATGGCTCGTCAGGGTTATCCAACTGGTGTTATGGTTCATTCGGACCAAGGTTCACAGTACTGTAGTCGTGATTTTAGAGCGCTGTTACTGACAAATGATTGTACTCAGAGTATGTCTAGACGTGGAAACTGTTGGGATAATGCAGTGACTGAAAGCTTCTTTCATACATTGAAAGGTCATGTGGTCCATGGCAGTGTGTTTGCCACTCGAAAAGAAGCGAATGCTGTCTTGTTTGACTATATTGAGATTTATTACAATCGGGTCAGAAGACATTCTGCAAATGGCTGGTTAAGCCCTGAAGCCTTTGAGAAGAAATATTTTAAGAATTTAGAGGGATTTGTTGTCCACGATACTGTCTAGGATCAATCCAATCGTTAATTGAATCAAGTGATATTATAGAAATCAAAAAAATATAGCTGTATTCGGACATTATGATGAAGTATTCTTCAAATTAACATAGAGACTTAGAAAGCTAACATAATAATGGGAGCTCTAAGCTCCTATTTTTTAATATTTTTTTAATTTTTTAGTAGTAACCTAGGCTTCAACAAATTATGCCCCTAAGGGGAGCCACCAGTACCCTGCATTTTGACAACAATGTCATCGTTTAGAGGCAGCAAATTTACGACCATCAGTCGGTGCGACTGGTGATTCATATGATATTGCTTTGGCTGAAAGGGTGAATGACTTATACAAAACAGAGGTGATTGAATATTTAAAAGCAGATTGGCAAGGTTTAGCAGATGTACAACTTGCGACACTAAACTGGGTAATCGAGAATAAGCGAATTCCTATTCCTGAACACGTACAGCCTGAACCGGAAAAAAGAGGCTTTGGGAGCCGTTTTTTTAGACCCTATGATTAACCACGATTGTTTAACTAATATGAACAAAGTCGTGAAACTTTGGTCAAAGAATAGGCGTGGAACGTGAAAAATCATAAAAAAACCCACCTTGGGGAAGATGGGCTATCAACTAGAAACTACAGCATTGATTTCTAAAGATAATTATAACGCATTTCGTATAAGGTGTATTATGTTAATTTTAGAAAAATTAAACTTGTAAAATATTAACATAACTGTCTGACATTTCTTGCAGATCTAACTTAGTAGTAACATTTAGAATGTCATCGTAATTCAGAAGATTTTGTATTGGAAAAATACCCTTAAGTATTGATCTAAGAAGGAAATAATAAGAATAGAGCTGTTCATGAATATCAAAGTTGATATCAGCGCCTATTCTTTGACCA
>NZ_JEYB01000085.1:0-12383 GCF_000582255.1 Acinetobacter sp. 1566109
GCCGGAATCTTGGCATATTTATCGTGACTGCTTAAGGCCACTAAAGGATTGGTTTCCGGATAGTAAGCCGCCAAGCTGCCTCGCGGAATGTTATACGGCACAATACGGAAACTATGCACAATACGTTTCACGCCATCCGAGAAAACGCTTTCAATATCGACCCACTGATTTGCTTCAAAGCCTGCTTCATCAATATCAGCTTGGTTCATAAACAACACACGGCGCTGACCAAACACTCCGCGGTAACGGTCATCTAGACCATATAAAGTGGTGTTGTATTGGTCATGAGAGCGAGTGGTCATTAAGGTATAAACCTTACTTTCGGTATATGCCGCAGCGTACTGATTTTCCTTATCGGCATAAACCTCACTCAGCGGCGTAATCATAAACTGCGCTTTACCACTCTTGGTATTCCAGATGTGCTGATTGGCTGGATGCTCTAGGTGGAAACCGCCCGGTTTATAAACACGTAAATTAAAGTCATGGAACTCATCAAATACATCGGCAATTGAGTCACGAATACGATCATAACTTTCGATGTACCATCTCCATTTAATCTGACTGTCTGGAAGTACTGCTTCAGCCATTCTTGCTACGATATCCGGTTCCGACAATATGTTTTTAGAAATTGGCGTATTGCGTCCTGCCGACAAGTGAACATTACTCATTGAGTCTTCAACCGAAATCGCTTGTGGGCCATGAAGCTGTTCATCAATTTCGGTACGGCCTAAACATGGCAAAATAAGTGCGTCTTTACCACACACCAAATGGCTACGATTTAATTTCGTTGCGACATGTACAGTTAAATCACATTTTCTAAGCGCTTCTTGAGTATATGGAGTATCGGGAGTTGCAACCGCAAAGTTTCCGCCCAAACCAATAAAGACTTTAACTTCGCCTTCAGCCATGGCTTTAATGGTTTCGACCACACCATGCCCATTTTTTCTTGGCGATTTAATACCGAACACACGGTCAATGTTGTCGAGTAATTTCGGGCTAGGTAGTTCATTAATACCCATCGTGCGGTCGCCTTGCACGTTACTGTGCCCACGAACCGGACACAGCCCTGCACCTGGTCTACCAATTTGACCACGTGCCAACAATAAATTTGCCAGCATATGTACGTTAGCAGTTCCGTGTCGGTGCTGGGTAATCCCCATCCCCCAACAGAAAATGGAGCGCTCTGACTCTAAAAAGAGTTTAGCAAGCTTTTCTAAATGTTCAGGCGACAGGCCTGAGTGCTTATAAATATCTGCCCACTCAGTTCTTTCCACCTCAGCAATCATCTCATCGAAACCAACGGTATTCACCGCAATAAAGTTTCGGTCAAAAACGCTTGGTTTACCTGAAGCAAGTGCTTTTTTATCCCATTCATTTAAGTGCTTTAACATTCCTAACATCAGTGCATAGTCGCCACCAATTTTAGGCTGGAAATAATAACGGCTAATTGGCGTACTGCCATTGGTCATCATCTCAAGCGGTGCTTGCGGGTCTTGGAAACGCTCTAAGCCTCGCTCTTTAATCGGGTTAATCGCAATAATGTTGCCACCGCGTTTAGACACTTCACGCAAAGTGCCTAACATACGTGGATGGTTGGTTCCCGGGTTGTGCCCAAAACTAAAAATAGCATCAGCTAGGTCAAAGTCGTCTAGGGTGATTGTGCCCTTTCCTAAACCAATCGAGTCAAGCAAGCCAACACTTGTGGTTTCATGGCACATGTTTGAACAGTCTGGAAAGTTATTTGTACCAAAGCTTCTCACAAACAATTGATATAAAAATGCAGCTTCGTTACTGGCACGGCCAGATGTATAAAATGCCGCTTGGTCTGGGTTGTCTAGCGCATGTAAATGTTGAGCAATGAGCTTAAAGGCATCGTCCCATGAAATAGGAACATATTTATCGGTTGCAGCGTCATAACGAACTGGGTCAGTTAAGCGGCCTAAGTCTTCTAGGAAAAAGTCACTTTGTTCTGATAGCCAACTAACCGTATGGCCTGCGAAATATTCGGGAGTAACGGTTTTACTGGTTGCTTCAAAAGCAACTGCTTTGGCACCATTTTCACAGAAGTTAAAGGCATGGGCATCTTTCTTTTCTGGCCATGCACAACCGGGACAGTCAAAACCTGTAGGCTGGTTAATGTTGAGTAAGGTAATTGAACCTTTACCTAAAACATCTTGTCGCTTTAGGTTTCGAGCGACACTAAGGAGTGCGCCCCACCCACCAGCAGGATGAGTATATGGCTCAATTCGCGCAAAACCGTTATTTTCCTGTATATGCTTTTGTTCTTCTGAATTATCCACTTTTTCATCCTCTTATTTCTTTTACACTCAACAGATCCAATAAAATCACAATTTAAATTATGGTTATATCAAGACAATCTGCTGTTTAGTTTATTTGTAGAGTCTACTTTTTATAGGTTTCCGCTATTTTAAAAGCTGGCTCAACCGTTCTTATAATATGTGCCATATTGTTTACAATTACAATCATTCAAAACAACCATACTATTTATATAAAAATTTATAAAACAATAACTTAAAAATTTTACAATCCAATTTTTTACAGATAAAAACATTATTGATTTTCATTTTTATCAGATTGAAAGTATTTAAAAATTGACGCCTACATGTGTTTATCTATGTTTTTTTCGTATTAAGCAGTATAAAACAATGAGAAATCTATCTGTATTAGAACGTTTATGAAGCTTGTGATCGCCCCTGACTCATTTAAAGACAGCTTATCTGCTTTGAAGGTAGCTCAAGCCATTGCCAAAGGATGGCAAGCTGTTTTTCCCGATGCCGAAACTGTTTTGTGCCCAATGGCAGATGGTGGTGAAGGAACCATTGAAGCTGTTTTAGAAGTCTGCGATGGTCAATGGCGTGAAAAAACGGTGGTTGGGCCATTAGGTCAGCCTGTTCAAGCCAAATGGGGATGGTTAGAAAAGCAAAAAATCGCCATCATTGAAATGGCTCAAGCAAGCGGCATACAGTTAGTCCCACCGTCTGAGTGTGATGCTTGCCACAGTACAACCTTTGGCACAGGGCAGCTCATTTTAGATGCTTTAGATGCAGGTGCAAAAGAGATTATTTTAACTGTGGGCGGCAGCACCACAAATGATGGTGGCACAGGGTTACTTAGTGCTTTAGGTACTGTTTTGCTCGATACCAATCAAAAGGTTTTACCCGCAGGTGGCCTCGCTCTAAGCAACCTATCACACATTGATTTAACACATTTCGACTCACGCATTGAACATACACGTTTTTTACTGGCTGCCGATGTAACCAATCCGCTTTGCGGTCCAAATGGCGCATCTCATATTTTTGGTCCACAAAAAGGTGCTTCTCCGACTCAAGTAAAGTTACTTGATGCAGCGCTTGCGCATTTTGCCGATGTGTCAGCGGAGCTTTTAGGTTTTGACAAACGAGATGAAGCAGGCTCAGGTGCTGCGGGTGGTTTGGGCTTTGCTGCCAAAAGTTATTTAAATGCATCGTTTAAAGCTGGTGTTAAAGTCGTGGCTGAACTGAATGAACTTGAACGTAAAATTGCTGATGCAGATTGGGTGATTACGGGTGAAGGTAAATTTGACCAGCAAACTTTAAGTGGTAAAACAGTTTTTGGGGTGAGCCAAATAGCAAAGGCGCACAATATACCTGTAATTGTGATTGCAGGGACATTAGGCGAAGGCTACCAAGCGCTTTATGAGCATGGCGTTACGGCTGCTTTTTCAGTCGCCAATGGCCCCATTAGATTAGAACAAGCCTGTGAACATGCGGCGGAACTCATTTATGAGCGAACAGTCGATATTTCGAGATTAATTCAGTTTAGCAAACCAGCTTGAAAGATAAAAAAGCTTAATCGGCTAATTTTAAAAGGCTCTCTTTACAGCTTTCTAAGATTTCATCGCTAAGGTTTGATTGGTCTGGGCATGCGCGAGATAAGGCAATTGCACCTACGGATTGAGCAAGAATATTAATGGCTTGCTTTCTCAACTCTGGCGTTTCCAAAGAAACTTGTTTGGCTCGTTCATTCATAATGAACCGAATAAGTTGCTCAATGCCCTCTTCAAATTCTACTTTTACTTCGTCTGGCTGTCGTGCAGCATCACAAGATAGCGCCGTTAGTGTGCAGCCCAAATCTCGATTATCTCGATGAGTACGAGACACATAAAGCTGAATAAATTGAGTTAAGTTTAAACCTTCTATTCTTTTTAAAACCTGCTCAAGTCCATGTTTAACAGTAATTGAGACAAGGTCTGTTTTCGAACTGAAATGTTTATAAAAGCCGCCGTGGGTAAAACCTGCGCTAGACATTAACTCGGCAATGCCGACCCCATCGTAGCCTTTGCTACGAAATAGTTGAGTCGCCTTTTCAACAATTTTATCTCGGTTTTCTTTTACCTGAGTTTTACTGACTTTCATGCTGGCGCACCCATTTTTATTCACCCTACTAGTCATAATTATACATTGATTATGATTGACATCAAAAATTAGTTATTTTAGATTATGATCATCATCTAAAAAATAAAGCGTGGAGACATCACATGTCAGCTCAATCAAAAGTACTTATTACAGGGGCTTCGTCAGGGATTGGTTCTGTTTATGCAGACAGTTTTGCACAACGTGGCCATCACTTAATCTTGGTTGCACGAGATACCAACCGCTTAGACAAAATCTCGAGAGACCTTCAAGCAAAATACGGTGTACAGGTCGAATTTATTCAGGCCGATTTATCAAAGGATCAAGACATTAGCAAAATTGAAGATGTTCTAAAAAACGATGCTGATATTGAAATTTTGGTAAATAACGCAGGTATTACACTTAGCGGAAATTTTTTAACTCAAGATATTAAAGAAATTGAAACACTCATGACTTTAAATATGACGGCGGTTGTTCGTTTGTCTCATGCGGTTTCCGAGCAACTCGTACGTAAAGGTAAAGGCTCAATTATTAATTTAGGTTCTGTTGTTGGGTTGTCTCCTGAATTTGGTTCTACCATTTATGGTGCAAGTAAGTCCTTTATACATTTTTTTAGCCAAGGCTTACATTTAGAGTTAAAAGATCATGGCGTACATGTGCAAGCCGTATTGCCTTCTGCAACCAAAACTGAAATTTGGGAACGTTCAGGTATCGATTTAAGCCAAGTTCCGCCATTAATGGACGTCAATGATTTGGTGGATGCTGCTCTAATCGGCTTTGATCGTAAAGAAACAATTACAATTCCTGTGCTGAAAGACGAAAATCAATGGAATAATTTTGAAAAATCACGTATGACATTATTACCAAACTTTTCTTCGGCTGAAGTAGCCCAACGTTATACAAAATAACGAGTACAGCTACCCAATTCTCAAGTAGGAAAATCTTATGAATGTTATTGATGCTCTCCGTAAGCGCCGTGCAATTAAACGCTTCGACCCTTCTTTTCAGTTATCTGAAGATAACAAAAAGCAGTTATTACAAGAAGTTTTAGCAAATGCACCAAGTGCTTTTAACTTGCAGCATTGGCGTCCGGTTGTTGTCGAAGATGCTGAGTTAAGACAAAAAATTCGTGCTATTGCTTGGGACCAACCACAAGTTACAGAAGCATCTTTACTCATTGTATTATGTGCAAAATTAAATACATGGGAAGTTGATGCTAAACGTGTATGGGATGGTGCGACTCCAGAAGTTCAAAATATTATGGCTGGCGCGATTGACCAGTATTACCGTGACCGCCCACAAACCCAACGTGACGAAGTTATGCGTAGTGCGGGGATTTTTGCTCAAACTCTGATGTTACTTGCCCAAGAACATGGTTTAGATAGCTGCCCGATGGATGGTTTTGACTTTGACGCAATGGCGAAGCTCGTTAACTTGCCTGAAGACCATGTGGTGTGTTTAATGATTGCTGTTGGTAAGTCAGCTTCTGAACCTTACCCACGTGTGGGTAAACTTCCTTTCGATGAAGTCATTATTCAAAATACATTCTAAGTGATAAGTCTTTTAGACCCTCATGCTATAAATAGTGTGAGGGTCTAATTTTTAATGACTTTCATTATTTTATGACATCTTTTTTTCGTTTAGCTTATTGGTTAAACGGCGAACTAAAAGAAAGAATAAAGGCACAAAGAAAATAGAAAGCAAGGTTCCTGAAATCATACCGCCCGTTACGGCTATACCAATTTCTTTACGGCTAACAGCTCCTGCTCCTGTAGATACAGCCAAGGGAAGAACGCCCGCAACAAATGCCAGAGATGTCATAATAATGGGACGTAATCGCTGACCTGCTCCTTCAATAATCGCTTCCATTAATGCTTGACCTGCCTCTAACTTGGCTGCCGCGAACTCAACAATCAAAATAGCATTTTTGGCAGAAAGTCCAATGGTAGTAAGCATAGCTACCTGAAAGTAAATATCATTCACAAAACCAGCCAGACTTGCAGCCACCACAGCTCCAATCAGACCTAAAGGAATCACTAGCATGACAGAAACAGGAATGGACCAACTTTCATAAAGTGCTGCTAAACACAAAAAGATAAAGATAATGGATGCTAAATATAACCAAATGGTTTGACCGCCAGCTAACTTCTCTTGATAAGACAACCCGCTCCACTGAAGGTTAAAGCCTTGTTGTTGATCAACTAACTCCTGCATCTTATCCATAGCCCCACCAGAACTTTCACCAGTTGCCGCGGAGCCTTGTATTTGTACAGCTGAAAGACCATTAAAGCGTTGCAGCATTTGTGGTCCCATTTGCCATTTTACAGAAGAGAAACTAGAAAATGGTGTCATCTGACCTGTAGCACCGCGAACATACCATTGCCCAATATCTTGAGGTAAGGAACGATAAATCGCGTCTCCTTGCATATAAACTCGCTTAACACGTCCCTGATCGATGAAATCATTAATATAAGATCCACCCCATGCCGACGACAGCGTATTACTGATATCGGCTTGAGCCAAACCAAGTGCACTGGCTTTTCTTTGATCGATGTCGACTTGTAACTGAGCTTTATCTTCTAAACTATTTAGACGGACTGCTGCTAAGCCAGAATCAGCACTTGCTGCTTTTAACACAGTGTTTTGTGCCGCCAGTAAAGCATCACGTCCTTTATTTTCAGCATCTTGTAACCAAAGCTCAAAACCACTTGATTGCCCAAGCCCCCTTACTGCGGCTGGTGAAAGTACCTGAACACGTGCGTTACGCAGCGACTTAAAATATGAGTTTGCCCGAGCAATCACTGCTTCTGCTGTGTTTTCACTCCCTTCTCGGTCATCCCAATGTTTGAGTCCAGCAAATGCCATTCCCACATTTTGCCCACTGCCTGCGTTATTTCTACCCATCACCATGAAAATCACATTGAGATTATCCTTTTCTTTCGTCAGGAAATAATCTGCTATCAAGTTACCTACCCGTTCTGTTTCAGCGAGTGTTGTGCCTACTGGTGTACTAAACTGGACCATAACTGAGCCTTGGTCTTCTTGTGGTAAAAACCCAGTATTCATTCGCGTATATTGCCAGCCTAACAAAGCTGTAATACCTAAGAATATGATCATAAATATTTTGGGTTTACCTAAAACAGCGAGCAGCTTTATACGATAGCTTGACTGCCCTTGTTCGACTTTACGATTGAACCAAGTAAAGAATTTTCTCTGCTTTTGTTTTTCATTTGCAGGTTTAAGTAAGGTTGCACATAACGCAGGTGAAAGGGTTAAAGCAACAATGGCTGAAAGCACCATAGCCGATACGAGTGTTACCGAAAATTGGCGATAAATAATGCCGACAGAACCACCAAAAAAAGCCATAGGTAAAAATACCGCAGCAAGTACCATCGCAATACCGACCAACGCACCCGATATTTCTTTCATTGAAATTAGGGTAGCTTGCCGGGCATCAAGATGTTGCTCATGCATAACCCGCTCTACATTTTCTACGACCACAATTGCATCATCTACTAGTAAACCAATTGCAAGTACCATCGCAAATAAAGTCAGCGTATTAATGCTATAACCCAATATACTGAGTACACCAAACGTTCCTAACAATACGACCGGAACCGCAATAGCTGGAATTAAAGTCGCGCGCCAGCTCTGTAAAAATAAGAACATGACAATAATGACTAGAACAATTGCCTCAGCTAAAGTTTTAATCACTCCTTTTACAGATGCTTCAACAAATGGAGTACTGTCACGTGGATATGCAACTTTTAACCCTGATGGCATAGAACCGGTTAAACGCGTGACCTCAGCTTTTACTCTTTCAGCAGTTTCTAAAGCATTGGCGCCCGAAGCAAGTTGAATAGACATACCCGAAGCTGGCTTTCCATTCAAACGTGTAGAGGTTTGATAATTTTCTGCACCGCGCTCTACACGAGCTACATCTTTAAGTAAAACTACAGCTCCGTTTGTTTGAGTCCGTAAAATAATATTTTCAAATTGATTTACGGTCTGTAGACGGGATAATGCTGTTACGGTTGCATTTAAAGCCTGTCCGTCACGAGTTGGTAATGCCCCCAACTCACCTGCTGTAATTTGTGCATTTTGAGCTTCAATCGCAGTTCTGACATCTGAAGGCATAAGGCCATAGCTATTTAGTTTATGTGGATCGAGCCATATGCGCATTGCATATTGAGCACCAAATACTGTGATTTCACCTACGCCATCGACGCGACTTAGCGGGTCTTGAAGTGTGCTCACCATGTAGTCGGATATATCGACAGAAGTTCTTGTATTACTTTCATCGTAAAGTGCAAAAACCAATAGACTATCGCCTTGTGACTTTGTCACGGTTATACCTTGCTGCTGCACTTCTTGCGGTAATCGGCTAAGCGCCTGATTGACTGCATTTTGGACCTGAACCTGCGCTGTATCAGGGTTTGTTTTTTGATTAAAACTTAAGCTTATACGTGCCTGGCCAGCGGAGCTGCTACTCGATGAAAAATAAAGTAACCCATCAATGCCCTTAATTTGCTGTTCCAAAATCTGGGTTACACTATCTTCAACAGTTTTGGCAGATGCCCCGGGATAATTTGCAGTGACGTTTACACCCGGTGGTGCAATATCTGGATATTGTTCAATGGGTAAGGTCAAAATAGAAATGGTACCCAAGGCCATAATACAAATAGAAAGAACCCAAGCAAAAATAGGCCGTGCAATAAAAAAACTCGACAACATAGCGCATCCTCAGGTCATTGGAGTAGGTTCAATCGCCATACCGGCACTTAAACCTTGCAGGCCATCAACAATGACTTGATCTCCTTCGTTCAAGCCCGATTTCACTAACCAACGGTTATCAATTGCATTTCCTAGCGTAATTTTTCGTTGTTCAACTTTATTATCTTTTCCAACCACCCATACAAGCGCGTTTCCATCTGCATCTCTAAAAAGTGCTCCTTGGGGAATTAAAATGCTGTTAGATCGCGTACCCGTTCCAAGCTCTGCACGTACATACATTCCCGGCAATAAACCATGATTTGGATTTGAAAATGCTGCACGCAACGTGATACTTCCAGTTGCTTCATCTACTGCAATATCACTGAACTTAAATGTTCCTTGTTGCGAATAAGTGGTGCCATTTTCGAGCTGTAAACGTACTGAAAGTTCAGTTGGTTTTATTCCATTTTCAGTGAGCTGTTTACGTAGCGCCATATATTCATCACTCGACTGAGTTAAATCGACATACATCGGGTCAAGTTTTTGAATGGTTGCTAAAGGATCTGTTTGTGCAGAAGTCACTAAAGCTCCGCGTGTAATCGAAGAGCGCCCTATCCGCCCTGAAATAGGCGCAGTAACTTGTGTATAACGCAAATTAGTTCGCGCTGTTTTTAATACTGCTTCATTTACAGCAACGGTGGCTTTTGCCTGTTCATAGGCACTTAACGCATTATCAAGTTCTTGCTGACTAATGCCATTTACCTTAATTAATTCCTTATAACGCTCAGCTTGAAGACGAGTTGAATTCACTGTCGCTTTAGCAAGTGCAAGGTTACCAGCAGCCTCATCAACGCTATCGCGATAGAGTGATGAATCAATTTTATAAAGAGGCTGTCCCTTACTTACCTGAGAGCCTTCTTTAAATAATTGCTCGACAACTACTCCATTTACTTGTGGCCGCACCTGAGAAATTTCAGAGGCCACTGTTCTCCCAGCTAACTGGTAAGAAGATTCAATAGTCTCTTTTTTTATAGTGATAATGCCGACCTTTTGATTATTTTTAACAATAGGTTTTTCAGAATCACATCCACTTAGAAACAAGAGCACAGGCAATAAATACAAGGTTTTACGACTAAAAAAATGAATATCAGGCATATCTGGAACCCGAGAAATATAGACAATTTATTTACTTTACTGTAAAGTAAATAAATAAGATGTGCAAGAAAACACCATATGTTAAAAAAATCTCCAGGACGTCCCTCTCGAATCCGCCCAACTCTTATAGCAGCAGCACGTGAACTATTTCTTGAACAAGGTTTAGAAGTCCGTTTAGAGGCTATTGCCACTAAAGCTGGTACAAATCGACAAACTTTATATAACCATTTTCCAACCAAAACAGCGCTGCTGATTGAAGTCTTCGACCATTTAAAAGCAGAAATGGAAGCTCCTTTTATTGAGCATCACGTGGATAGTAACAAACGATTAGATCAACGTTTATTTGATATTGGGTACGCTGTGCAAACTCATTTTTATAATGTTGATGCAATTCGTCTGCAACGATTACTGATTATTGCTTTAGTTGAAATGAAAGAGATTCTTCCTAAAATTCAGAATCGTACTCAAGGCAATATTAAGAGGTCTTTAAGTCATATTCTTGAAACTGCACACAATGCTGGCTTAATTCAAGTTGAACATCCTGATGAAGCTGCTAAAGCCTTTTTGGGTGCTGTAATGGGATATTCTTATCCTGCAACAATGCTAGGGGGTGCACCACCCACTCCTAAAGAATTGAAAAAACTCAATCAAGAAGTTTGTTCAATGTTTTTAAAGGCATGGCAGTATAAAGAATAATTGTATAAGCAATAAAAGCTCCGTATTTAGAGGGGCTTTTATTGCCTCAAATCATTAATCGTATTTCTTTAAAGTTTTGATCAAAGCCTCATGAAATAGTTTCGGGTTTTGCATTTGTGGTGAATGTCCCATACCTGCAAATTCAATTAATTCAGCGTTTGGAATTAATTTTGCAGCCTCTTTACCCAGCACGCTGTATTGACCAATTTTTTGCTTAACTTCAGGTGGAGCTATATCACTACCAATTGCAGTTGTGTCACCTGTACCGATATACAGCACGGTAGGCACTTTAAGATGAGAAAATTCATAATAGACAGGTTGAGTAAAAATCATGTCGTAAATAAGTGCTGAGTTCCAAGCGACTTTTTCATGTCCATTCCCTGCATTTAATCCAGCTAACATATCTACCCATTTATCATATTCAGGCTTCCATTGGCCCTGATAATAAGTTTTTAATTCATAAGCTTTAATAGACTCAGCACTCACTTTCAGTTCACGCTGATACCATTGATCAATACTGCGATACGGAACCCCTTTTGCTTTCCAGTCCTCTAAACCAATCGGATTGACCATTCCTAATAATTTTGTTTCTTTCGGATACATCAAAGCATAGCGGGTTGCCAACATACCACCTGTTGAATGCGCCAATAAAATAGGTTGTTTAACACCTAATTTATCGAGTAAAGCATGTGTGTTCTCTGCAAGCTGTTGGAAACTATATTGATAATGATCTGGTTTGCTAGAAGTACAGAAACCGATTTGATCGGGAGCAATCACCCGATAGCCATTTTGTGTTAAAAAACTAATGGTTTCTTCCCAAGTTGCACCACAAAAGTTTTTGCCATGCAAAACCACCACTGTTTGTCCATTAGGTTTTTTGGGTTGAACATCCATATATCCCATTTTTAAATTTTGCTGTTGGGATGAGAAGTTAAAATATTGGAGCGGATAAGGATATTTAAATCCTTCTAAATGCTCTCCATACACATTATTTGCATAACTGACTGTTGATGCAGTAAGACAAGCAAAAAATAAAGACAAGAATGGCAGTTTATTTTTCATCTTTCATTTCTCTCGAACAAATAGGAATAAGGATGTTTTAGCTGAGTTACATCCGAGTTCAAGATCGATTCGAATGTAAAAGTTTTACGGATTATTTAAATAGAAATTTGGATAAACTTTTCTCGACGCCTTCTGGGTTTTCTTCAATTAGCCAATGACCTGTGTTAGGTAAAATTACCGCTTCTAACTTAGCTGGATCTTCCACAAACTTCGCTCTCATTTCTTTAACCAAAACATCATTCACTCCCTTTTCACCACTAAGCGCCATTGCAGGAATAAATAACTTTTTGTTATTTGCTAAAAGTGCTTCATTTTGTAGGGCTGAGTCTTTCTTTGAACGGTAAT
>NZ_JEYB01000086.1:0-12041 GCF_000582255.1 Acinetobacter sp. 1566109
ATAGCTAGATTCTAAATCAGTCTAAGGAGAGAAGATGATGAGTCAAAAGTTTATAGCAAGTATGCTGATTTCATGTGCAGCTTTAGTGAGTCATTCTGCATTTGCAGCTGACTTGGAAGCTGACATGAAAACTTTAGCAAAGAGCACAAAAGCCTTTGCTGAAGCGAAAGATCTCAATAACGCAAAACAGCAGCTTGTGATTATGCGTCAGGCTGCATTATCTTCAAAAAAATCTTTACCTCATAAGTTAGAAGGTTTACCGCCGGAAAATGTACAGGTAAAGCAATATCAAGCGGGTTTAGATCAGTTGGTTGCTGAAATTGATCGCGTTACTGTATTGGTTGATAAAGGTCAATTAGACCAAGCCAAAACTGAAGCAATAAATCTGGTTAATATTCGTAATGAAAACCATAAAAAATTTAGATAGATTCATTTTGATCTAAATAAAATAAAGGGAATGATTGATTCATTCCCTTTATTTTTTTGGTTTATTTGAGTGGATTAACTTGAAAAAGATTAATTTTCTACTAAGTCTGTAACTTGAATGAGTGCGTGGCCAAACAAATATCCAGCAGTTAACAAAAGGCAGATCCACAAAATAGCTCCAGCGACATTATAGATTAAAAACTTTCCATAACTCATATTGCTAGAGCCAGCAGCTAATGGTGCAAAAGAGCGTGCAAAAGGAATAAAGCGTGCCAGAAGAATGGTTTTGCCACCGTGTTGTAAGAAATAACGGTTGGTTTTATTTAAATACTCTTTCTTAATAAAACGTGATTTTGCTTCAAAAATACGGTTACCAAAATGACGCCCAATAGAGTAGTTCACAATATAGCCTAGGGTGGCAGCTATGGTAAGCAAAGTAATCATATAACCCAGATGCATCATTTCAATTACTGAGCAAAGTGCCCCTACAGTTAGAAGTAAACTATCTCCTGGTAAAAAGAACATAAAAACAAAAGCTGTCTCAGAAAAAATGATCAAAAAGAGTATGGCATAGACCCATGCGCCATACTCCTGAATTAAAATAGGTAAAAAATGTTCAAAATTAGTAATAAAATCAATAAAATTCATTCAGTTTGTCTGATCCCGAATTAAATACCTACTCAAGAAGGGTAAAAACGAAGTTACAGAATTTAGTTAAATTATCTGTATATGGCAACCCTTAAGATGTAGCTTAAGTTTTATATGTTATCAAATTTGAATCTATCTCAAAAATTTAACAGCTGAATGAAATATTATTAGAAGTCATTCAAATTTTTATATAGTAGTGCAAATAAAGCTCTAATTTGAACTAAAAGCCAGTACTGGTACTTAAAAATACCAGTACTGGTAAGAACTTAGTTTTCGAAAGAAGCTTCCATTTCCTCAAGTTCCATCATGAGTTCTAAAAGTTGCTCTTCATGTTGTTCAAGCTTCGCCTTCAACTCAGTCTGTTCATTCATCAGCTTAAGCAAATCATCTTTACGATTCGCTTCATATAATGAGCTATCTGCTAAAGCTTCTTCAATTTCAGCAAGTCGCGGTTGAAGTTTTTCAATTTGTGACTCAACTTTTTCAATATTTTTACGAATAGGACGAGTCTGTTCGCGACGGCGTGCGGCTTCCTTACGCTGTGCTTCTTTATCAACTTTAGTTGGAGCAGGGGCAGCAGCAGATGAGTTATTTGCTGCTATAGCAGTCTGAGCATTGATCTGCTGCTGACGCGCTTCACGTAGCCATTTAGCATAATCCTGCAAATCACCTTCAAATTCGGTACATTTGCCGCCGTGTACTAAAAGAAGCTCATCACACACACTGGCAATAAGTTGACGTTCGTGGGAAACCAGAACAACAGCACCTTCAAAATCTTGTAAAGCCATGCTCAGTGCATGACGCATATCAAGATCTAAATGGTTTGTTGGCTCATCGAGAATTAAAACATTTGGACGCTGCCATACAATCAGTGCTAGGGCCAAACGAGCGCGCTCACCGCCAGAAAAGCTTTCACATGGTGTATCCATGCGTTCACCACTAAACCCGAAACTCCCCAGAAATGAACGTAAAGTGGCTTCACTAATTTGTTTATCTGCCAAACTGGCAAGTTGAAGCATCGGGCTGGCATGGCCGTCTAAAGCATCCATTTGGTGCTGTGCAAAGTAACCAATATTAAGTAACTCTGAAGCTTTACGTTCACCTGCTAGAAGTGGTAAATCACCGACCAAGCTCTTAATCAAAGTTGATTTACCTGCGCCGTTCATACCAAGTAAACCAATACGCGAATTTGGTGTAATTTGTAATCTGATTTTTTCAGCAATTAGCTTTTCACCATAACCTATGCTGGCATTATCTAACGTCAGCAACGGTGAACTCATTTTGGTCGGTTCACGAAAACTAAAAGTAAACGGTGTATCTACATGAGCAGGTGCGAGTTGCTGCATACGCTCAAGTTGTTTTATACGACTTTGTGCCTGACGAGCTTTAGTTGCTTTTGCTTTGAAACGGTCAATAAATTTTTGTAGGTGAGCACGTGTTTCTTGTTGCTTTTCAAAAGCTTGCTGTTGTTGTGCTAAACGTTCACTTCGAGTTGTTTCAAATGTGGAGTAATTACCGGTGTAAAGCGTGAGTTCCTGATTCTCAATATGGAGAATATGGTCTGTAATTGCATCTAAAAAGTCGCGGTCATGCGAAATGAGGATGAGGGTACCTTCATAGGCTTTAAGCCAGTCTTCTAACCACAAAATTGCATCTAAATCTAAGTGGTTTGTTGGTTCATCTAGTAACAGTAGATCAGAACGACTCATTAATGTACGCGCCAAGTTTAAGCGCATACGCCATCCACCAGAAAAGCTAGCAACGTTTAAACGTAATTGATGTTCTAAAAAACCTAAGCCAGCCATAAGCTGGGCAGCTTTAGATGGTGCTGAATAACCGTGAATTTCATCAAAGCGGCCATGTAGTTTAGCCAAGTCTGAATCTGTGAGTTGATCTGGATGAGCAAGCTTATTTTGAATATCCCAATATTCTTCATCACCAGAAAGAACAAAATCGATGGCAGGCATGTCTAGAGCTTTAACTTCTTGTGCCATATGCGCCACTGTCCAGACCGAAGGGCGAGTAAGAGTACCTTCATCTGCGCCTAAACTGCCTAGTAATGCTGCAAATAATGTTGATTTACCTGCACCATTGACCCCAGTCAGACCAATCTTCCAACCTGGGTGTAATTGCATAGACGCTTTTTGAAAGAGAACACGTCCACCGCGGCGTAAAGAAACTTGGTCAAATTGAATCATCTTGTCTTATCGAGGTGAGTTAGGGATGCTGTATTTTAAAGAGAACTGAACCTGAAAACAAAACTTTCAGAGTTTTAGTTTCTAAATGTTGAGATTGCATGGCTTAACCTATCTTTATTAAAGCTATTCGTCTGAAAATATCTAAATTTTTAACGAGATAGACCACATTCTAAAAAATATGGCTAAAATAAAAACAATTTAAAACTTGGTTGATAAATGAACTCCTAATAAAACTAGACTAAGGAAAGTCAAATGAAAAAAGGATGGGGGATAATTGGTGCAGTATTTTGCTGTGCTATGGGAACAGCACATGCTGGGCAAAATGTATGTGTATTCGATTTATTTGGAAAATCAGGTGAATCCTACAAAATGATGGAAGAGTGGGCACTGGCAGCGAAAAGTTGGCAGGCCGACATTACTTTAATTCCATTTCAAGACGAAGCTTTGGTAGATCGTAGACTGCGTGAGGGCAAATGTGACGCAGCTTATATGACCTCAATGCGAGCGCGAAATTACAATAAATTTGCAGGTTCGATTGATGCTATTGGTGGGGTGACAAGTAATGCAATTGCTCAAAAGGCAATTAGTTACGTTTTAGACCAACGTAATAAACATCGTATGGTAACTGCACAAAATGGAACAAACTACGAGGTGGTGGGGATTGTCCAGATTGGTTTGGCTTATTTGTTTGTAAGAGATAAAAGCCTCAACTCAATTGAAAAAGTACGCGGTACTAAATTTGCTATTTTACAATATGACGCAGCCCAAAAAATTATGGTGGAAAGTGTAGGTGCGCATCCTATCCCATCAGAAATTACAGATTTTGTGAAAAAATTTAATAATGGCCAAGTCGATGCCATTGCCGCTCCTGCTTATGCGTATAAACCATTAGAAATAGGCAAAGGTATTGGAACAAATGGGGCAATGTTTACTTTTCCCGTAGTCAACGTTACAGGGGACTTAATTGCAAGAAGTGATAGGTTTCCAGCCAATTTTGGAATGAAGTCTCGTGACTGGTTCATTAAGCAATTACCGCAAAATTTTGCGATGGTGAAACGGTTGGAAGCTGGAGTACCCTCTAAAATTAAAATCAATTTTTCAGTTGAAGATAAACTGAAATATCAAAAAATATTACGAGAAGGTCGCCTTGGCCTTACAAAGCAAGGAGT
The DNA here is from genome assembly GCF_000582255.1 of Acinetobacter sp. 1566109. Classification (NCBI taxonomy): domain Bacteria; kingdom Pseudomonadati; phylum Pseudomonadota; class Gammaproteobacteria; order Moraxellales; family Moraxellaceae; genus Acinetobacter; species Acinetobacter sp. 1566109. The sequence continues at coordinate 4,442 of NZ_JEYB01000086.1, forward strand.
ATATGACGCAACCATGATGAGTGTACTAAAACGTGCACGATGTACCATTGAACGAACAAATTTTGAATGTACGCTCAATGGTGAGTAGTTTGTTTTTTAATCACAAAATCGCTACACATATTTCAAAGCTGAATATGGGTATGAAAATTGTGAATATAAAAAGTAACTTACGGAAAATTAGTAGTTTTTAATTTTGATAAATAATTTAAATAGCACAAACAATAATCCAATGAGATAAAAATATTTGAGTAAAAGCTCTATTTTTTTCTAAAAAACATGATTAATATCTGTGTTTGAAAGGAAACTTCAAACAAAAAATCTGTTCCGTGGAAGGATGAAGAAAATGAAAAAAATCGTACTTGCTATGGCTGCCGCTTCTGTTGTTGGTTTTTCTGCTTCAGCGCAAGCAGCGAGTACCGTGTGTGTATTCGACCTCTTAGGAAAAGCAGGCGACTCATATAAAATGATGGAAGAATGGGCTCTAGCTGCAAAAGGCTGGGGTACTGAAATTAACTTGGTTCCTCGTCAGGACGAGGCTGTTGCAGATAATGATTTCAAAGCTGGTAAATGTGATGCTGTAGCAATGACTGCTATGCGTGCACGCCAATATAACAAATTCGCAGGATCAATCGACTCGCTTGGTGGTGTTCCTAATAACCAAATCGCGCAACGTGCTATTACTTATGTATTAGATGCACGTAATGCTGCCAAAATGACAACTAACCTTGGTGGTAAAAAATACGAAGTTGCTGGTATCTCTCCGCTAGGTTCAGCATTCATTTTCGTACGTGACAAAAACATCAACTCTGTTGAAAAAGCTGCGGGTAAAAAATTCGCCGTGTTAGGCTATGACGATGCACAAAAAATTATGGTGCAGCGTGTAGGTGCTCAGGCGGTTCTTTCTGATATTTCAAACTTTGCTGCTAAATTTAACAATGGTCAGGTAGATATGGTAGGTGCGCCTGCTTATGCATACAAACCATTAGAATTAAACAAAGGTTTGGGTGCAAATGGTGTAATGTGGAACTTCCCCGTATTACATGTAACTGCTGACCTAGTATTACGTGCTGATAAATTCCCTGCTGGCTTTGGCCAAAAGTCTCGTGACTGGTTCGTGAAACAATTACCTAAAAACTTTGCAATGATTAACCGTTTAGAAGCGCAAATTCCAGGTAAATATAAAATGAACCTAAGTGCTGAAGACAAACTTAAGTATCAAAAAATGTTACGTGATGGCCGTATGGACTTAACTAAACGTGGTATTTACGATGCTGGTATGATGTCTGTATTGAAAAAAGCACGTTGTTCTGTAGACAAAGCTAACTTTGAATGTTCAATGCCTGGTGAATAATTCATATTGATCTTAAAAGCCTAGACTTAGTTCTAGGCTTTTTTGCTTTATATAGGCTGTCAATTCAGCCATTGTGGTGAATTGAAAAGTCGCTAATCTAATTTGAAGATAAAACTTCATCTGGATATATGAAGGTATAAAAACTGAACAAGGATGTGAGTGATCAAAGAAGTACTATCGATATTTAAATATCTATTTTTCTTTAATTGAGCTCATATAAACAGAATTGCTCGTAAAAATATCTTAAACGCAAATTTTAGATGAAGCATATCTCATGAGAATCATGCCGACCAGCGTGAAATTTCTTGATGCTAAAAACAAAAAATCTACAAGGAAAGGAAAAGAATATGCGATTTTCCAAAACGCTTTTACTTGCGATGGGACTCACAACAATTTCATTTGCAGCCGAAGCCAAACAAACTATTTGTGTTTTTGACTTCGTTGGTAAAAATGGTGACGTCTATGCACTCATGAAAGATTATCAGCTTGCAGCGAAAAACTGGGGAGCTGATATCGAACTCAAAGTAAATCAAAACGAAGCAGTGATTGCTGAAGATTTTAAAGCTGGTAAGTGTGATGGCATTAGCGTATCGGGTATGCGTGGGCGTCAATTCAACTCATTTACAGGTTCATTAGATGCTATTGGTGCGATTCCCGATCTCAAACTTGCTGTTAAAGTCATGCAAGGTTTGGCGAGTCCAACCTTTAGTAAATATATGGTGAATGGGCGCTATGAAGTCGTTGGTGTTATTCCGGTAGGGGACGCTTACCTTTTAGTAAACGACCGTAGTATTAATACAGTGGCGAAAGCTGCGGGTAAAAAAATTGCTGTACTAGATTACGATGAAGCGCAAAAAATTATGGTTCAGCAGGTAGGGGCACAGGCTGTGAGTGCTGATGTGACTAACTTTGGAGCTAAATTTAATAATCATCAGGTTGATATTATTGGTGCCCCAGCAGCAGCTTTTAAACCTTTAGAACTACAAAAAGGCTTAGGTACGAAAGGAGCAATCGTTAACTATCCAATCTTACAGGTGACTGGAAATATTATTATCCGTCCAGATAAATTCCCAACTGGATTTGGTCAAAAATCTAGAGAGTGGGTGGCAGGCCAGTTACCACGTGCCTTTACTATCTTAGGTAAAATGAAAGCGGATATTCCGCAAAAATACTGGATGGATGTACCTGCTGCGGATAAACCAGGCTATCAAAAGCTTATGCGTGAATCACGAATTAACCTTACAAAGCGCGGCGTTTATGATAAACGGATGATGAAACTATTATGGCAATTCCGTTGTAAGCAAGACGCGAAAAACTTTGAATGTGGCTTACAAGATGAGAATTACAAATAATCTTGATAAAAATACTCAAGATTCGCTTTAAACTTCGAAGACAGACCCTATATTGATTATGCTATACTCAATATAGGGTCTTTTTTATTTTGAAAGGCACAGCAAAATCCGAGGAACAATCATCATGAATGCCCAAGCTCTAGTTTTGACAGATAATGCTGCCAATAAGGTACGCCAACTCCGTGATAGTGAAGGGAATGACGATCTCATGTTACGTGTATATGTAACCGGAGGCGGGTGTTCAGGGTTTTCATACGGCTTCAATTTCGCCGAAAGCGTAAATGAAGATGATGCTGAATTTGTAAATGGCGATGTAAAGATGCTGGTTGACTCGCTCAGCTATCAATATTTAGTTGGCTCAGTGGTTGATTATGTTGAAGGCCTTGAAGGTTCACGCTTTATTGTGCAAAACCCGAATGCGACAACAACCTGTGGTTGTGGTTCTTCGTTCTCGATTTAAAAAGAATTTTAAATAAAAAGACCTCTCATTATAGAGAGGTTTTTTTATTTATAAGATTATGCTTGATCATGTATAGATTCTAAAAAGTATTGTACGAGTTCAGGTGCATTTTGATAAGGAATCCAATGAGAGGCATCCATAAAAATAGCCTTATAATTATTTTTAAAATAGCCTGAATTTAACTTGGCACTTTTTTCTGTTACTGCAATATCATGCTTACCCCAAATAAAAAGAGTGGGGACGTCTATTGATTTAAAAGGATTTTCAGGCTTGTCCCAAAAAAAGCCCCGATACCAGTTTAACGCCGTAGTTAGCCTATTTTCTTTTATAAACTCAGTCTCGAATATTTCAATTTGCTGTTCGGTCATGTCTGATGACTTTAGAAACTTACGGCCTAATTTCGGTATCTTTTTAAATAAAAGTTCGGGCAGAATCGGGAGCTGAAAAATTGCAAAATAATAAGATTTAAAAAGTTGTCTGCTGCTTAAACAAGCTTTTAAAAAAGCAGCTTGATGAGGTACAGAAACTAAAGTGAGATGTTGAATATATTGTGGATACTTCATGGTTACACTAGACGCAATTACAGAACCCCAATCGTGCCCAATTAAATAAACTGGTTGACCAAGCCCCTTAATAAAAACTGCGACATCTTCAGTTAGTTCACTTAAAGCGTAATGAAAGCGGCTTTGTGGTCTAGCGTTTAGACTATAACCACGTTGATGAATCGCAAGTGTTCTAAATCCATGCTGATGCAATAGTTCAGAAGTTTGCACCCAACTATGTGCAGTTTCTGGAAAGCCATGCAATAAAACCACGAGAGGGCCATCTATAGGGCCTGAATCAATCACATCGAATGTCCAAGCCCCACGAGTATATTGATGAATACGGTTGGTCAAATCCATAACAACATGCCTTACTTATTTTTGTTGGCATTTATCATGAGTTTTTATGCACATTTAAATAACAGCATTTCGGGTCAGTAAATGTGCTATAAGGTCGAATCTAGGTAAAAGAACTTATAAAAAATCTTATACCGCCGTGATTGTTCCTAAAATTCTAAAATCAGACGCACCAGTTACTGCTGGTAAATTACCACTTAAACTATTCACAAAACGCATTGCTAACCATGCAAATGCTGTAGCCTCGACCCAGGTAGGGGAGAGTCCTAAAACATCTGTGGTTTGAACTGACCAATTGTGCTTACGTAAACGCCAGCGTAATTGTTCTAATAAATAAGAGTTATAAGCCCCACCACCACATACATATACTTCGCCTGTTTCCATATCAGAACGATAAATCGCTTTTTGAATAGCACGCACAGTAAGTTTTAATAAGGTTGCTTGAATATTTTCTGGTGTATCTTCTAACTCATCGTAAGTTAAATCATTACGCCAATCGATTAACTGATCATCTAGCCAGTCAATATTGAAATCTTCACGTCCCGTACTTTTAGGTGGCTCTTTAGAAAAATATTCATGCGCATGAAGACGGTCGAGTAAAGAGCGAATAGGATGCCCATAAGCAGCCCAATCACCATTTTCATCATATGGATGACCCGTATGGCGATGACACCATGCATCCATCAAAATATTCGCAGGTCCCGTATCAAAACCGAATACACCGTCAGGATTATTGGCAGGTAACATACTTACATTGGCAATGCCGCCTAAATTCAAAATCACACGATGAATGCTTGGATGTTGAAATAATGCTTGATGAAAAGCTGGGACTAATGGAGCACCTTGTCCGCCTGCAGCCATATCTCTACGACGGAAATCTGAAACAACCGGGATTTGAGTGATTTCAGTAATAATGTTTGGGTCGCCAATTTGTAACGTAAAGCCATGCTCTGGACGATGACGAATAGTTTGCCCATGCGAACCGATCGCTTTAATTTGGCTACGGTCTAATTGATGCTTTTCAATTAAGCTATTAATCCCATGACCAATCATTTTGCCTAGAGCAACATCAGCTTTACCCATACGGTCAATTTCATTGTCATCGGGTAAAGTTAATGCCATAAGCTCATCACGTAACTCGGGTTCGAAAGGAACTGTAAGAGTGGCATGAAGCTGTAGTGGCTCAAATGAAGCCGCAACAATATCTACACCATCCATACTAGTGCCAGTCATTACGCCGATATAGATTGCGCTCATATGCAACTTCCCCTGCAAGACGCTGAAAAAATGTTAGTATATCGCACAAATTGAATAACTGATGTGTTTAGGTTTTGTGATGTCAAATTTCTTGCCCGCCGAAGAACAGCTTGCCCTCATCCAACGAGGCACGCACGAAATTATTTCAGAAGAAGATTTACTGAAAAAGCTTAAAGAGAATCGTCCTCTTAAAATTAAAGCTGGTTTTGACCCTACAGCACCAGATTTACATTTAGGACATACGGTTCTTATTAACAAACTAAAAACGTTCCAAGACTTGGGCCATGAAGTTACCTTCTTGATTGGTGACTATACAGCGATGATTGGTGACCCAACTGGTAAAAGTGCAACTCGTCCGCCGTTGTCACGTGAACAAGTTGAAGCCAATGCTAAAACTTATCAAGAACAAGTTTTTAAAATCTTAGACCCGAATAAAACAAAAGTACGTTTTAACTCAGAATGGTTTAACCAAAAGTCTGCTGCTGACCTTATCCAGTTAGCGAGTCAACAAACCGTATCGCGCATGTTAGAGCGTGATGACTTTACTAAGCGTTATAGCAACCATCAGCCAATTGCGATTCATGAGTTCTTATATCCTTTAGTTCAAGGCTATGACTCAATTGCGCTTGAAGCTGACGTTGAGTTAGGTGGTACAGACCAAACCTTTAACTTACTTATGGGTCGTACTTTACAAAGCCGTTATGGCCAAGAATCACAAGTGTGTATCACTGTGCCGATTCTAGAAGGTTTAGATGGCGTAAATAAAATGTCTAAATCTTTAGGTAACTATATTGGTGTTTTTGATGCGCCAGGTGCTATGTACCAAAAAGTATTATCAATGCCTGACTCTTTAATCGAACGTTATTTCGATTTATTAAGTTTTAAATCTCTTGATGAGATCAAAGCTTTATTAGATGAAATCGCGGCTGGTCGTAATCCACAAGAAGTAAAACGTATTCTTGCACTCGAGTTGGTTGAACGCTTCCATGATGCTGAAGCAGCTGCCAATGCTCATAAGAGTGCAGGTAACCGTATTACAGAAGGTGAGGTGCCAGAAGATACACCTGAAGTGACTATTTCACGTGGTGAGTTTGGAGGCGAAATCTTTATTGCTACGATTTTACGTGTAGCAGGCCTAAACCCGAATGCAGCAGCTGCAAAAGATGCTGTAGCACGTGGTGCAGTAAAAGTTGACTGGAATGTAGTAGATGCAGGTTTCTCTGTAAAAGAAAATGGCACTTTCATTATTCAGTCAGGTAAAAAGGCAATTGCACGTGTAACTTTCACTGATTAAGAAAGTTATATAGTGAAAAGCAGGAGTAATCCTGCTTTTTTTATTTCTGAAACTCAAAATTAATTAAGGGTTCCACGTGGAACAATTTGTAATTAACTTAATAAGTAGAAAAATAGAATAAGAAAAAATAGAAAGTATGAATCAATAAATAGAGTATTTGCTCTAGTTTATCTTTGGAATCTTTGGAATCTTTGGAATCTTTGGAATCTTTGGAATCTTTGGAATCTTTGGAATCTTTGGAATCTTTGGAATCTTTGGAATCTTTGGAATCTTTGGAATAGAAAATGCTATATATGCCTATAACCTCTATAAGAAGACATCAAAAATCTAAGGTGAACTGTATTTTCCTAAAATAAAAATGAATAAAAGTAGTGAAAATGCCTAAAAAAAAGCCATATATATCACTTTTTCCGCAAAATAGTAGAAAAAAACGGCACTCAAGAGAAAAAGGCTGAAATACCCCTTGCAAAGGTAAGTTAATGGTCTATAATGCACATCCATCGGCGGTGATGCAGATAGAAACTTGTTGAAAAACAGTTACTTGAGATTAGGTTGATTGCTTTAAGTGATGAATTTGATGTTAAGTTGGTTTGAGAGATAAGTTTTAAAAATATCGAAATTACCTGTTGACTTTTAAGAGATTAAGAGTAATATAGCCGACCTAGCTTGCTGGTGACGAACCAGGAAGAAGATCATTAAGAGAATTGAAGAACAACTTGTGTGGATTTTTACTGATTGATTAATCGAAATAATTTTCATTGATTGATTGGTTTAAATTACTCGAAGTTTATTTGAGCGAAATTTAAGTCAGTAATTGATGAGCCAGAATTGGCACCTTGTCTATAAATAAGGTGCAAAATGATTTTAACTGAAGAGTTTGATCATGGCTCAGATTGAACGCTGGCGGCAGGCTTAACACATGCAAGTCGAGCGGGGAAAGGTAGCTTGCTACTGGACCTAGCGGCGGACGGGTAATTTCGATATTTT
>NZ_JEYB01000087.1:0-11879 GCF_000582255.1 Acinetobacter sp. 1566109
CATCCATATGTTGTAGTGGTTGTATATAGCAATCAGATCGTCTTCAGCTTGTGAAAAAATATTAAATTTCAATACAGCAAAAATCTCTGTAATGACCTGTGGTTTTGGAGCCTTACGACTACCAAAATGAATTATTGAATCAGGGAGCGAAGGTACACAACTTTCATATGTGTTTGATACATCTGCACAAAGTGATTTTAGAATATCAACATATTGTGCATGTAATCGTGGAATATTCTGATGACAATAAGAAACAGATGATGACTGATTGGCATCAATCCCTGTGATTAAATCTGCGAGTTGTTTATTCCCTGTTTTTGCAAGAACCGTATAATGCAGTAGAGAACTCACCTTTACGACAGACAGTTTTGGAATCAATAATTCTTGTCTTAATTTGCGTAAATATTGCTGTATATCATCGAAACTAACCGAATCCATTTTGCGGAGATCCTCAATGAATAGATTCGGGATTGGAATGTCTAAATAGATCGTCTGATTAAGCAAGCTGTTTGAATACTCAAAATCACGGTTCTCAAATACATTAAATTTACTGCTTAAGAAGAACTGATCATTTTTATGGATCAATTTTTGGCGGTTATTTAAGTTTTTAGCTCGCTTGCTTTGTATATATAGCCACTCATTCACACTGTTGCCTGTTAAAAATGCGAGCATCAGGATCAAAGCACTTTTATTTTGATGTTCAGAGTAGTCCACATGAAGTCTTTTCAGTAGATGGTTCACGCTAGATGGATTGGGAAAAAAACTACTCGACGTGAGTAAATGTTCTTTGCGTTGAATATGTTTTGCCACAAGCGGTAGAACATAGCTTTGACTCGTTTCTGAATGTGCTGCGAGTGGTGTGACGTCAGTTGGATTGACAACAATTTGCCGATTAATCGGCTCATCGATTGAGGTTTCTATATTCAGTGCTTTAGATTTAGCCCCTTTTTTGATTTCGATACTTTCTTCAATGAATTGTTCTTCATCAAGAAACTGATGTTGAAGCTGCGTATCGATACTTGCACGTGCAATCTTCGCTTTGTTTTTTAAAACATAGTTAAAAGTAATGCGAATATCATTGAGTAGATTGCGATCAAACTCAGGCAATTCATCCGTATCTAATGTGATCAGATGTTGAATAAATTGCTCTAAGCTCAGCGTTAGATCTTTAAGATAGACATTCCAGAGGCGTTTATATTCTTCTGTATTATGATATTTTTTTTCAGTATCTAAATTTTTATTTGCAGTCCTAAAGCGCTGGAATAAGCGCTTTACGGTATTGAAGTGTTCGGCGTGCGCTTGTTTAAAAAGATCTGGCTTGAGCTCAGGAAGAGCAATTAAATAAATTGCTGCTTTTAAAACTAGAATATTCCAGGTTAAGGCATTTTCTTCTGACTTTGCTAATTGTGCAATTGAGTTTACATACCAAGTAACGGGTGTTGCACTAACAGTATGTTTTCGAGAGGAGACTAAGGCAGCGGGTCTAGCAACAACAGAATTGGTTTGTAGATCAAAATCTAATAGATCGAGGTTCAGCTCCTTCAGATATTGATCATTGGGGTGTGAAGTCAGTAAATCAGCAATATATTGAATATGTTCTGCACGGTTGAACTGCTCGTCACCAAAGAGTTTTTCCAGTGTCTGTTTTAATGATACCCGCGGAATATCAGCAGCATTTTGATGGTTTGGGTTATATTCTGACATTATGCTTTCCATAGCTGATCTGGCGTGAGAACGAAGTCCACATTGTTTAAAAGTTGTTGCACAATTCCACTGGTTTGTTGCAGTTGATCAAAAATCTTCTGTCTTTGCCGGTTTATAACTTTATTTCGATAATTCAGCTGATTTCGTGTGAATGAGAGTAGTTTTGCTAGCAGGTCTAAGCTCATAGTACGGTGAGGTTTGAAAGAATTTTCTTTGTTTAAAGCCAAGATAACTTCATATGAGATATGTGCATTGATCAGCGATTGCATTTTTGCAGGATTCATTCGATCCAGATCATGGTGATAAGAGGCCAGAAATCTCATGAATTCCAAACTTGCCTCTTTTTTTAATAGCTCAATTTTGTCCTCATCTTGAGGAAAAGAATGTATGAGTAAGTTGATATTCTTAGGTGTGTTTTTAGACCAATATAAGTACCACTGACAGCTATTCGCGATGGTATAGCCAGATCTATTTGGATCTTTCCAAACGCGGATATAAGTGTGAGAAGTTACTGTCAATATTGATAGATCAACTTTTAAGGATTTTAAAGCCTCTTGATAGCAAAGATAAATTCCAAAAAAATCAGGGTGTATACTGATTTGGATTTTATTAAAATTTTTGCACAACAAGTTTTTAGGTGCGCCAAATTTTTCATTGAAATCAATAGCGGTTTCCATAATCCTTCATAAGTGTAAAAAATAATCAATTGAATATTCTTATAATTTTTTGAAATATTAAACAAGATTGATCTACCCTATATTTTGTGTATATTTACAAACTATATACAATATATTGTGATTTTTTTATATTTTTAAGAACGGGGTCACAACTTATAGCAATGCTATTTATTTTAAAACTAAGAGGTTCTTAATATAGAAAACAACTGAAACAGGTAGAAGTCGTTACAGATGCTGTATGTGATATATGCAACCAATCAACGAAACTGGAGTTTGGCACTTTATCGGCGCATTGGGGCTATGGTTCCAAGCATGACGGGGAAAGATATGAATTGCAGTTATGTGAGAAATATTTCTTTTATGCCTTAGCGACATTAAGAAAAGAGCGAGCAGATGAGTTTGTGTTTGATGAAAATTTTGACCCTTCGACCCTAGAGGGGTTAGGCTTGAAGTGAACCTATCATCACGATAGGTTCTAAGAATCCAGAAAATACTGATTCATATCCACGCTAGCAGCTTCATTTTTAATGGCGAGTAAGGGATTCAGGAAAAATATTTTTCTTTGCTTCGAGGTCACTGAGTTCGGAAAATGCTTGAATACCGCCTGCGGCTTTAATTCCATCTATAGCAACAGATAGAGCTTCCTGATCTGACGGGAATGTTTCATCCCATACCGTAGAAGTACCATTTTGGTTTACCACTTCCAGTGTCCAGTTACTATCAGGTAATCGATAAATGAGAATTTCAACTTGCTCATTATCCTCTTGTAAAATTTGAGACAAGGGAGAATCGATTAAATCATTTTCATCATAATCCAGAGTACTGTCATTATCAGACATCAGCGGCAGCCTTTATTATATTTAACATCCGTCCATAGTAATAAATGAATTAAATTTTGCCTAGCGGAATGAATGTTATGGGTGCAAAGAATGGCTAAATTTAAAAAATAATTGCCCCGACAATAAAACAAAATAATCCAAAAATTACCCAAATCCAGACATTCGACCTAGGTTGCTCCGTATCTGATGTATAGAGCGGTTGTTGTTCCTGAGCAGGATTTTCTTGGTTGCCAACTCTGTTTTTATAGGGTTGGTGCTTGGAATAGGATAGGCCTGTGCCAGGAATACCAACGCTGGTTCGGGTGCCTTTTTTGCCAATATTTAAAGAAGCACCAGGTTTGCCAATGCTTGCACTGCTGATGCCTTTATGCGTCAGATTGATTTTTAATCCAGGTAATATTTTAATACTCTTGCGAAATCTGAAGCCCATATTTTTTCCATTTACAAGAACCAGTTTGGTTTCTATCTGAGTTGTCCGGATACAGTGAAATAAGAGTTTGATTCATTCATAGGACTGATTATTTGACTTATCTAGTGAAATATCAGTATGTTCTTTAACATAAGATATTGGCTTTTAGACAATGAATCAAACATCAAATTATTACAATCAACATGCTCAAGCATTTTTTGAAAATACCTATCAGGTTGAGATGGAAAGTCTTTACGCACCATTTCTAAGATATTTGCCCGAACAGGCATTGATCCTGGATTTGGGCTGTGGCTCGGGGCGGGACACTTTGGCATTTAAGAAAAAAGGCTATCAAGTTGAGGCAATTGATTATTCTGCCGAGCTGGTTGAAAAGGCGAGAGAGCTGACAGGCATCAATGTACGTCAGCAAAGTTTTTATGAGCTGAATGAAGTAGCTAAGTATGATGGTATTTGGGCCTGTGCTTCTCTTTTGCACTGTGAAAGAGATCGCCTGACTGAAGTGCTGGCGCGCATATTTAAAGCATTAAAGCCAAATGGTGTGTGTTATATGTCTTTTAAATATGGCGATACAGACCGTGAGAAAGAAGGGCGCAGCTTTACTGACTTGAATGAGCAGCAAGCTTACGACTTACTCAAACAAATAGATCAGGCTTTACTGTTACAGCAATGGATTACTGTAGATAAACGTCCAGACCGTACAGAAGATTGGCTTAATATTCTGATTAGAAAAGTGCAGGCTTAGATATGTTATTCAGTATAGCCGAAATACCAACCCCTCAAGAACAGTTAAAATTCTTGAAGCATATTCAGCAGATATTGCAGTCAGGGACTTTTACTTCGACATATAAGTTTGCTTTGCTGATAAGTATCACGCGTCTGGCGATTGAACAGGGTCAAGATACCGGCGCTGTGTTGCATTTGGACTATCAGGATATTGCTGAAAAGTTTATTGACCTGTACTGGAAACAGTCAATGCCGTTTCAGTTTAACCAGTACGAGCCTTTTACTATTCATCAAAGTACTGGTAAGCAGGCAAAGATCATCAGTGAAATTCAGAATGCACAGCAACAATTCAAGACCTTGGCCGCGTTGAGAAAGGATGTACTTTACTGGAACAGGTTGAAGCGAGCAGTTGCAACAACGGTAAAGCAAATGCCGGTGGTATATTTGCAGAATCTGAATGGTCAAACGGTAGAATTTCTTTATTGCCTTGAAGACTCTAAACAGTCCCTCAACTTGTTGCCCAAGGTGATGTATTGCTTAAGACAATTTAGTGAAATCATTGAAGAGTTATGCCAGAAGCGCTGGATTGATTTTGTTCGGCTGAATAAGCAGAATCTGGTTGTATTAGATGGGTTACCTGACCTAGATGAATTCATGTTTGCTCCAAGTCGTAATCAATTGGGGCAGGTCGCGGACTTCTTAATTGACTTACAGCAATGCCAGTGTTTTTACTGTGGAAAAAGTCTCAAAAATTCAAAATATGCCGTGGATCATTTTATTCCTTGGTCTTTATATCCTGCCGATACCGGGCATAACTTTGTTCTGGCGGACGACAAATGTAATTCACAGAAAAGTAATTATCTGGCATCCGAGCGATTCCTAGATCAATGGAGAGAACGTAATCATCTGCATGATCAATCTATTGTTCAGGAAATTTCCCAATTGGGTTTTTTGACCGATCTGCAGCGTTCACATCGGGTTGCAGACTGGGCGTATAAGCAGGCAATAGAGAATAAGTATTTAGTTTGGTTGGGGGGGAAAGAGAAGAAGATACTATCCCATCCAATAACTGCTATATTTTGACTATATTTATTTTATAAATTTTCTAATTATTCGGGGTAAATATGAATTGGTTGGTTTGGGCTGAATTTCTGCAGAGTTACTATATCATTCCTTTTGGTATGTTCATTTTAGTAACATATATTGGTTACAGATTTTATTTAAAGTATATAACACCTGCTAAAAATCTTAATACACAATTAGAGTCAGCAATCAGTGCTTTAAAAAAGGTTGAAGAACATTCTGGTTTCAATAAAAATTCACTAGATTCAATATTTGAAAATGGTACTCCTTTAAAACATGCTTGGTTGAATTACAAAAATTCTTTTCATGACATCTATGAAACTGTAGATGGAGAAGATGTTCTAGTTTCCTCACGTGCAACGGTATCAAGTGATGTATTTTTTTCACAAGCTGTCATTGTGGATACCCCTTTAAGAGTTGAGTTTTATAAGCACTTGCCAGGTATTATCACTGGTGTAGGTATTATTGCTACATTTGCTGGCCTTCTATTTGGATTATTAGCTTTTGATCCCGCAGGCGATCCAGCAAAAGTTCAAGACAGTTTAGGCTTGTTATTAGGTGGGGTAAGTGAAGCATTCATGGCTTCTGCACTTGCGATAGGGACTGCAATGATTATCACTTGGCGCGAAAAATCGTGGTTGCGTCAGTGTTATGAACAGTTAGAAATTTTAACGACAGAAATTGATAAGCTTTTTGAAACTGATTCCACTGGAGAGGAGTATCTAGCTAAATTATTAAAATCCTCTCAGGCAAACGAAACCAATGCTCGTCAATTAAAAGATAGCCTTGTTAATGACTTAAAAGTCATGATGACGAATTTGGTTGAGGAAAATAAAAAGAATCAGATTGCTTTTGCTACACATTTAAGTGAAAGCTATGCGAAATCAAGTCAGGATATGGCGACTCAGATTGGTCAATCTATTACGGATACCTTGCAAGCACCTCTAGATAAAATTGCGTCTAGCGTACAACAAGTGAGTGGTGACCAAGGTTCAGCCGTCCAAGAACTCATGACTGATGTGCTTACAGCCTTTATGAGTAAATTGGAGTCTACGTTCGGCAGTCAAATGACGGGCATGAATGAGATGATGACTCAATCAGTATCTGCTATGAAGGAAATGCAATTAGGTTTCTCTCAATTACTGACAGATATGAAAATTAATAGTGAAACTTCGACGAAAACATTAGAAATACAGATGTCGAAAATGATTGAAGATATTCAACAAAAACAAAATGAGATGACTGATCAAATGAATTTAATGGTGGATCATTTATCTCAAGGTGCCGCAAAAATTGGAGAACAAGGTCAACATGCGATTGAGCAGTTAAATGGCAAAGTCTCGGAGTTGATGGGGAATCTAGGCGGAACGATGTCTGAGTTAATGTCAGATGTCACGAAACAGCGTATGGAACAAGATCGTGTGATTCTAGAAAATCAGCAAAAACTGCACGAACAATCATCTACATTAATTGATAATTTAGGAACTGAAATTAAAGATTTGATTGCACACAGTCAAAATGCGGTCCAAGTATATAAAGAAAATATTCAGAAATTATCTCAAGTGACAACGGATAGTATTACGGGTATGAATAACGGTGCTGAAAAAATGCGCTTAGCTTCTGAACAGTTTAATACTGCGGGCAGTTCTTTGATTACAGTGACTGATAAGACATCACAGCTAATTGCAGAAGTAAGTACCACCTCTACGCATTTGACCAGCGCAAGCAGCAATTTAATCTCTCTATTAAAAGACTATAAAGACTCACAAGAGAGTGTTAAACAGGCAATCAGTACTTTAGACGGTTTAATTAAACAAGCTCAAGCCGAAGTTGGTATGAGTAGTGAAATGCTGAAAGATATGAATCAGATGACAACTGCACTCAATCAAGTGAAGAAAGAAATGCAGGATTATCTTGAGCAAGTCAGTGATGTGTTGGTGAAAAGCTTTGAGAGTTTTGGTTCCTCTGTAGAAACCAGCTTAAATCATTCTTTAGGTGCTTTTGATAATACACTTGATCAAGCTGTAAAACGCCTTGCAACGGGTGTAGAAGGCTTGGGTAGTTTTGTAGAAGATCTGGAAGATCTCGTACAACAAAAGAAAAACTAATTTTGGGGTACATGATTAATGTTAGGTAACAGGTACTCTAAGAAACCACGTTCTAAAGATGAAGGTGAAAAACCTTTTTGGATTTCATTTGCTGATTTAATGACAGCATTAATGACCTTGTTTTTAGTCGTAATGGCTGTGTCATTAATGGTCGTAACGAAAAAAATCAATGAAGCAACTCAAGCTGAAAATCAACGTAGTTCAGAGATTATGGATATTTGTACTAGTATTCAAAATGATGCCGCGTTGAAAAACAAGATTATTGCTGTTGATTGTAAGGACAATCGTATCAACTTTGGAGAAGCTGGTCGGTTTGGCCATAATGACTACCGGTTAAATGCAGCAGGTGTAGAGGCATTAAATACGTTAGTACCAATTGTTTTAAATGCTGCTAATAGTGAAAATGGAAAAAAATGGTTTAAACAAATTGTGATTGAAGGGTTCACCGATACGGATGGTTCATATCTCTATAACTTAAACTTAAGTTTACGTCGTTCAGAATGGGTCATGTGCAGTTTACTTGATCCAAAATTTAGTCATGGGTTAAGTCTGAGTGATGCACAAAAGAACCAAGTTAAACAACTGTTTTTGGCCGGTGGGGTCTCTTTTAATTCAGCTAAGGATAGTAAAGAAGCCTCACGTCGTGTTGAGCTACGGATGCAATTCTATGGTTTAAAAGAAAAAGAGAACGCTGAGCCGCAACCCCATTTTGTTTCAGCGCCTGTTGAAACATGCCAATTGACACGGTGATAGTGATGAGTATTGCGAATCTGAAACGTCGTCTTGAAGAAAAAATAAGTGTATTTTCTGAACCAACTCATATACAGACTAAATTTGTTAGACCTCAGCGTTTAATGAAAACATTGTCTATTATTGAGCATAAACTCGATGATCTTGAAAATGAACAACCATTAGAAGAAAAAATTATCAAAGCAGTTCTAAAACTTGAACAACACGGGTTTGATGGGCTGACTAAACGAGATTGGAAAAATTTGGCTTGGTCTCTCAGTAAAAAACTGCCCAATTATGAAGAAAAACTTTTATTCACACCTGTAGGTGTAAGATTAATTGATTATTTCAACCAATTGGGAATTGACCAACTCCAGTTTGTTTATTTTCCATTGTTATATAGCTATTTTTCCTTTCAAGCAAAGGAATTAGAAAAACAACCTGATAGCTGGGTTCAGTTAAGAAATATATTAAATACGAACAAATCTTTGGTATTTAAAAATTCGACTCGACTAAAAAAATGGATGACGACTCTTATAGATAATTCAGAGGTTTTAACCACAGAACCTACGAAAAAATTTGTACGTGAATTTTTACAAGATAATGATGAAAACAGAGTTGCTAATCAATTAGAAAGTTTAAGAATAGCTTCGGGTAGTTGGTTTTGGGATGATTTGATTCGATCTGCAATTAAGTCGATCAAGACAATGAAAGAGGATGAGTATTTTCAAATTATCCCACGCTTTTTAGTATTGCTTGAAAAAAATAAAATATATACGACGGATATTTTAGCTGCGCTTCTAGAACGTTATGCAGGTACTTCTCAGAGAGAGAAAGTACATGAGGTACTAAAACATCTAGCATTGGATCAGTGGGGAAATCCTCAATATGAATCATCAGCTGGATGGAATAACGTGAATGCAGACACCAAAAAAATGGTGATACAGTGGTTTGTTCGTGCGGATCTAGAGGCTTTCTTTAGATTGTTTAGCCGTACAGCTGATGTAGATCGTTTCAATTACTGGATTAAGTTTATTGATAAGATATCATTTTCCCAGATTTTTCTAGGACCAGCAGCATCTAGATCTAGTTTAAACGAACATCGAAAATTTAGAGAAGCCAATAGAGGGAGATTAAAAAGGCTTGTTGGATCTACCCAAACAAATAATGCCTTTATGTTAAAAATAGATAATATATATGTGTTTGATTTTTCTGATACTGGTAATGCTTGTTATATTTTAAATAAAATTCCCTATGATCAGAGACTTTTAGATATTCATATTCAGACACTTAAACCTTGGGGGCAGTCATTGACACTAATTCACAGACCTGGTTGGCAAAGACGATTTGATGAGAAACTTGCTGAATTGGGCATCTTCTCCAGTCAAGCAAATAATTCTATTTCAGGATATAGAAAGCGATATTAAGAGATAATTATGAAATTAGCATTCTGGAAAAAGAAAAAAAATACTGAATCTGTTGCGGAAGATAACTTAGTGGCGAGTATAAAGCCTTTACAATATGATGAGGTGGGATTGATTTATCCTTATCAACAGAATGCTAAAAATGATGCTGATTTTTATTGGGAAAGTCTAGAAGAAGAAGATATCGCGTATCTCTTGGATGAGCAGTATATATTGCCATGGGAGGAGATGTTTCAGCTTCAGCAAGATCCCGAACATAGTAACGTACTTAATTTACTCAACTTACCCAGTCCAACGAATTTACATCCAGTGATTCGTAGTGAGGGAGGATTAAGTGATCCTGATTTTAAAATCATTCTAGATGGATGGTGTGATCAAAATAGGATTAAGTCTAAAGGTCTAATTAAACGAATAGGTGCCGTACTGAATGTTGATGGTCAAGAATATTTACTGAATGATACGACTTGGCAGCTTGTAGAAAAAGTTAAAGAATTTGCTCGTGTTTCAAATAAAGATAATAAGCTGAATCAAAAGTATTGGGCTCAAATACGAAGTTTAGCTAATCGAAGCCAGGCAAATTTAGATGAGTTTCTTCGTAAGACCGTTGTACTTGCACCTGAAAAATTACAATTAAATCTACGTAAGAATTTGATTAGTCAGGAATCAGTTGTAGAAGTACAGCCCGACTTTGATGAGGCACCGTCAAATTGGTTGCAAACTTTTGATCACTATAATCAGGTACAAGATCAATATAGCATTAGCCTACCAGATGGTGGAGTCGCTCATGTAGTCATTGATCCTCAAGTCAAAAATGTACTGAGTGAAATTAAAAAGATGCCGAATAGGCGTGTATCTGGTGAACGCGCTCAAACATTTTTGCATAACCCCTTCGCGCAATTAGGAGATGATGCCACAGAGGTCATCTCTCCTGAAGGTTTTGAAAAATCAAAGCAAGATGCAGAAATCTTTAGTTACAGCTTACAGATAGATAAATTTTATAATGAGTTAGGACATTATGTTTCTGCTCAATTAACTCTCAACGAAAATTCGGGCCGTGAACAACAACCGATTCTGTTAGAACTTTCTAATTTAGAGCAAACAAAATATTTTATTACTGCCTATGAAAAGCCATCACCAATTTTCATGTGGGCGGGTTATACAATTGATAAAACAAGTTATTTAGATCATCAGGTTCAAGAATTAAAAAGTGATCTAACAGAAATCCAAAAATATGAAGATGAGTTACAAGCACAGCAAGTTTTAGATCTATCCAATTACAGTGATCGGGTTATTGGTATTGGTGAGGCACAAAAACTAAACTCTGAGTTTATTCAAAGAGACAGTGGTGAATCAGAGTGGTTGCCACAGCATCTCATTGAGTTGGAGCAACAATTCCAGGATCGCTTCTCCGATGAGGCAATAGAATTGCTTGAACAGCGTATCAAACAGGCTGAGCAAGAAGGTAAAGATCAGGTTCTAATTCCTAATGCAAATACTGAAGTCTCAGTAGATGACGCTAAAAAATTATTAAATAGTCTGAGTGATTCAAATAGAAAAGAACCTATTGAAACATTAGAAGAATCTACGGTTAATTTACAGAAAAAAAAGAAAGATACATTACTCATTGCGAATAACATTGATAAAGCTGAGTTTACTAAACAACGAGCAGATCAATTGGTTTTTGATGAGAAGAACCATCCCCCAGCTAGATTGCCTTCAAGTTTCAGAAGTCAGGAATTCGGTTTAAAACCGCATCAGGAGTACGGAGTTGCATGGTTGCAGAATCTACATCAATATGCACCGGAACAGGTAAGTGGCTGCCTTTTAGCAGACGATATGGGATTGGGGAAGACCCTGCAATTGTTGTGCTTTATTGGTGAATACTTAGAAAATGCAAAAGATAAAAAACCAGTTTTAGTGGTTGCTCCAGTTTCATTGTTAGAAAATTGGGAGGCAGAAGCAAATCGGTTCTTCAGTGCTAAATTTGCTAAGATCCTAAGTCTATATGGTGAAAATTTAAAAGATCGAAAAATTCCCAAGCATTTAATATCTGCTCAATTAAGAGATGATCATGGTATTACGCATTTGCTTGAAGAAGATTGGCGAGGTGATGCGGATATTGTCCTCACAACCTATGAAACGATGCGTGATCTAGAGTTTTC
>NZ_JEYB01000088.1:0-11730 GCF_000582255.1 Acinetobacter sp. 1566109
CCAAATTCTGGCTGTCAGTCATGACAGAGCTAAAAAATCGAGGAGTACAGGACATTCTTGTTGCCTGTGTAGATGGATTAAAAGGCTTTCCTGACGCGATAGCCTCTGTTTACCCTCATACTGATATTCAACTGTGTATTGTGCATGTTGTACGCAATAGCCTGAGATTTGTAAGCTGGAAAGACTACAAGGCTGTTACGTCGGGTCTGAAAGCGATTTATCAGGCAAGTACAGAGGAAAATGCTTTAAAGTCCCTAGACATCTTCTGTGATCAATGGAATCACCAGTATCCCAAAATTGGAGAATCCTGGCGGGCCAATTGGGAAAATATCCGAACGATCTTTAGCTATCCAGCCGAAATACGTCATGCTATTTATACAACAAATGCGATTGAGTCGTTGAATAGCGTAATACGCCATTCAACGAAGAAAAGGAAAATCTTTTCATCTGATGACTCAGTAAAGAAGGTCATTTACTTAGCAACATCAAATGCTGCGAAGAAATGGACGATGCCAATTCAAAATTGGCGTTTAGCAATGAATTGGTTTACGATTCAGTTCGATGATCGATTAAAAGATCATTTATAAAAAATGGAACTTACACAAAATAATTTACAGGCTCACAATCGCTTGTCTCGCATCTGGCGGTGTAAATTGGTCCAGTTCAGCAATATGTAAAACCAAGCGCCCTTTTACGTTAGCTAACTCATCTAACGCTTTTTCAATGCCTACACCGTAATAACCTATGGCACATGCCACTTCCGAAAGTCTGCAGCCTGCCAAATAAGCTAGCTTTCCACCTAAACAATAGCCCACTACGCCCAGACCTGTAGAGGTATCACATTCTGGTCGTGTCTTTAAAAAAGCTAAGCTGTCTTGAATATCTTCAACACCGAGGTTTTCGTCATATTGCTGATAAAGTTCAAAAGCTTTTTGAAAATCTTCTGGTGTGTAACCCAGTTCAATATTAGGTGCTACACGCCAAAATAAATCAGGAACCAAAACGGTATAGCCTTCTTCTGCAAGAAAATCTGCCTTTTCCCGCATTGCTGCATTCACCCCAAAGATTTCCTGACAAAGCACCACACCGGGTCCTTTTCCTGTTTCTGGTGTCGCTAGATATGCACCGAACTGCTTTCCAGATGCAGTTTGAATTTGAATGGTTTGACCAGCCATAGTGTCAACTCCTGACATTGTTATGGCTTTATCTTCTATCTGAAAATTTTTTTAGACTGTCCAAAAGCTGCAAGCACTATCCAATCTCTGCGCAATTATCAAAATCAATCAAACTGAATAAAAAATTAAAAATAAGAAACACCTATATTTCAAAAGATTAAATTAAAAGTGAAATGAATGCTTTTTATCTCATTTGGAAAAAATGGATGAAGATTAGGACTTATTGGATAGTGAAGGTTGGTTAAAAATAGTTCAATCAAAGACACAGGTTTTGTAACGAATACATTGAATTACTTAGGGAATGAAATAATTTTAAGAAGGAATACATATGAAAACGATAGATGCAAACACGATTATCAATCGCAAAAAACTGTCTCCCTTACAGTGGATAGTTTTTATCCTAGGCTTTTTTGTCTTTTTCTGTGATGGTCTAGACACAGGAATTATTGGTTTTGTTGCACCAGCATTACTGGATGATTGGGGAATTACCAAGCCTCAACTTGCTCCCGTTTTAAGTGCTGCTTTAGTCGGTATGGCAATTGGTGCAATCATTTCTGGCCCCTTAGCCGATAAATTTGGCCGTAAAGGTGTTATTGTTTTTACAAGCCTTTTGTTCTCAATATTTACGATTTTGTGTGGCTTTGCTAATTCAACTCAAGACTTAATGATTTATCGCTTTATTACTGGCGTAGGTTTAGGCGCAGCTATGCCAAACATTAGTACCATTGTCTCAGAATATATGCCTGTAAAACGTAAAGCATTTCTCACAGGGCTTGCTGGCTGTGGATTTATGCTGGGTATTTCTTGTGGCGGTGTGTTATCAGCTTATTTGTTAGAAAGCTATGGCTGGGCCAAAGTGATTATTATTGGCGGAAGTATTCCCCTCATTTTAGTGGTTGCTTTATTACTTAAATTACCTGAATCAACTCAATACCTAATTACACGTCATCAACAAGATAAAGCGCAGCGTATTTTAGAAAATATTCAAGGCCATTCCTTCCAAGAGCCAGTAAAACTTATTTTAGCTCAAGCAGAAAATCCTTCAGATGAAAATCCAGTTAAAGTGGTTTTAGGAAAATATCTGTGGGGTTCAAGCATGCTTTGGATCTGCTGTTTTACCAGTCTTTTGGTGTTCTATCTTTTAACAAGCTGGATGCCAACGATTTTAAAAACAGCAGGTTTTAGTACCCAACAGTTTAGTTTAATTGCTGCGATTTTCCCTTTTGGCGGTGTAATTGGCGCAACCATTATGGGATGGTACATGGATAAACTAAACCCAACTACAGTGATTAAATATTCATATTTCATCGCTTTCAGCCTATTTATTGTTGCTGGTCTAGTGAGCTCAAATATTTTCTTATTAGGCCTTACTATCTTCTTAATTGGTGCATTACTGGCTGGTGCACAGTCTTCATTACTGCCACTTGCAGCTATGTTCTACCCAGCGGTATGCCGCGCGGTTGGTGTTTCATGGATGCATGGTATTGGTCGTATTGGTGCAATTTTAGGTGCATTCTTTGGCTCACTCATTTTCACCTTTAACTTAAGTTTAAGCAGTATTTTCTTTATTCTCGCGCTACCAACATTCATCTCATTTATTGCACTTAGCCTGAAAGTGATTTATGAGAAATCTAAAAACAAACAAGTGTTAAAGCTAGAAGAAAGTCTATAAATATTAAACAATAAATAAAAAAACTGATTTAAGTAATTAAATCAGTTTTTTTATTGGGAAAATTAAATATCAGAAAATTTTGCCTTTAGTCTCACTTGGATTTTCGCCAAATTCTTCGCGATATTCTTGAGAAAAACGACTTAAATGGTTAAAGCCCCAGTCATAGGCAAGCTTTGAAATAGAAACCTTTCTATCTGCTCCTGTGGTGCTCAAGATTTTATAAATTTGTTGGAGACGATATTTTTTTAAATACGACATAGGGCTTGTGCCGTAGTATTGTTGAAATTCGTCATACAATTTTGATTTTGAAACCCCAGCCAGACGTTGCAAATCTTCTGCACAGATTTCTTCGTGCGCATGTTCAATAATAAAATTACGAACCTTACGAATATAAGCTGGCTCATCCTGATGCGAGAGTAACTTTAAAGCTTCAGAGTAGTTATTTTCTTGAGACAACAATAACGCTTTAATTACAAAATTTTCATAGTCTTCAGATAACATCTGCAAACCATAAAAATTGCTATATTGCGATTTTAGCTGTAAAAAATTCTGAATATTCTTCCACCACGCTCCAATCAGTTGCTCAGAGTCTAAGTGCATTTCAGGATTAAAAATGATAGGCGTTTCTATAGGTTTATTGAGTAGATCCGCAAGGACAATCTGCATACTCCGCTCAGGAATAACCACCTGAAATTTTCTACAGTCTTTATCGATAATCAGATCTTGCTGGTCGTTATTTGAAACAATAAGGCCTCTGTTTTCATCAGATTGATAATGTGCACCACGAATGTTGAGAGCTTGTCGCCCCTGTATAGGTAAACTAATGCTATACGCTTTTAAATTTGAGATGTTAATAGCAACGTTAGCACCATAACTAATTGTGCCGATTGCCATTTTTTTATTAGGCAAACGCATTCCGTCATAGTGGAAATCGAGATTGTCTTTGTAAATCGTGTCTAGACGGTGTTCACCACAAATTGTGGACATCAGATTCTGCGCAAATTCAGCTTTGCGTGAATAATGATTGAGTTCCATCTGTTGGCTGAGTGATATCATATCCTTTTCACCTAGCTAAAACTTATTGCTAAAAAAGCAACTTGTATGCCAATTAATACCCTTTAATTGACGAGTTTTCCTGAAAGTATTTAATCAGGACATGCGTAAATATTACTTTCTCATACTCTATTAAATTTTAAAAATGGAAATAAGTTAAATACCTTTAAAGTATAAATTTATACCTTAACGAACTTATTTTATTGGTTTTTTTATAACGAGTTATAGTAGAGATAAAGCATTATTTTGAACAGTAGATGATCGTAAATTTTTAATGAATAAAAAACCGCTTATATAGAATAAGCGGCTTTTATAAAACAATTAAATTATTGGGCGGTGTAACCGCCATCCATCACGACAGCTTGGCCTGTTACCCCACCGGCTTTTTCACTCGCAAGGAAAATTGCATAATCAGCGATTTCTTCAACAGATAGCAAACGCTTTTGAGGAACCATTGCCAAAATTACATCTTCAAGTGCACTGTCTAAACTTACATTACGGGTTTTAGCCAAATCTGCAATTTGCCCACGAACCAATGGTGTATCTACATACCCCGGACATAAAGCATTTACCGTAATACCGTCACGTGCACATTCTAATGCGGCAACTTTTGTTAGACCAATTACGCCATGTTTAGCACTGTTATAACCTGCCTTTCCAGCGAAACCAATTAAGCCATTAATTGAAGCCATATTAATAATACGACCATATTTTTGAGCTTTCATAATTGGGAAAACATGTTTAATACCAATAAATGCCCCCGTTAACATGACTTGAACTAACTTTTGAAAAACAGCAGTTGGAAACTCTTCAATAGGCGCAACATGCTGGAAACCAGCATTATTAATTAAGATATCAACTGTACCAAAGGTCTTCTGAGTAAGCTCAATTGCTTGTTTATAAGCGTCTTCATCAGTTACATCACATGGTGCAGATAGTGCTTCAAAGCCTTGCTCTTTAAGTGAGTTCGCCGTTTCTTGGCATTTTTCGGCATTCATATCAGAAATGACAACTTTGGCACCTTCTTGAGCAAATTTCTTAGCAATCTCTAGACCGATACCACTTGCAGAACCTGTAATAAAAGCAACTTTACCGTCTAAAAGTTTAGTCATCTATTTACTCCTTAATACTTATAACGTGCTGATTTAAACAATACCCGTTACGGTAAAGACCGTAATCACCACAAATACTGCTAATGTTTTAATTACCGTAACTGCAAATATATCTTTATACGATTGTTTATGGGTTAAACCTGTAACAGCGAGTAAAGTAATGACAGCACCATTGTGCGGTAAGGTATCCATACCACCCGACGCCATCGCAACTACACGGTGCATAACTTCTGGTGGAATACCCGCAGCTAAAATCGCCGCATTATAGTGTTCAGCCATCGCACTTAAAGCGATACTCATACCACCAGAAGCTGAACCGGTAATACCTGCTAAAACAGTTGTCGTCACCGCCCCATTTACTAAAGGATTTGTAAAAGTACTGCTCATTGCATGACTAATCATGGCAAAACCCGGTAATGACGCAATAATGGCACCGAAACCGTACTCAGAAGCCGTATTCATCACGGCTAAAAGTGAGCCGCCGATACTCGCATTAATACCTTCTTTAAAGTTCGTTACTACACGTTGGTAATCAAACAAAATTGCAGTAATAATCCCGACAATCAGCGCAAGTCCAACCGCCCATATCGCACCAGTTTTCGCAACATCTACAGTGTAATCAGCTAGACCAACTGAGGCAAAATCAAAGCCATTTGGATACCACTCTTTGATTGCTTTAGATAAATATTTGTTCATTACTGCAACAAGAATGAGCGGTACAAATGCTAGAAACTGACGAGCCGAACTTCCATTATTTTGCAAGTTCATATCAGCTTCAACTTCTTGAGACGGTGTATTGTCTATACCAAAACCAGAGAATCCTTCGCCAGCTTTTACAGCAGCGCGGCGACGCCATTCTAAGTAACTTAAACCCATGCATAGAACAAAAATAGCACCAATAATTCCTAAGAAAGGTGCGGCATAAATATTGGTACCAAAAAAAGTGGTTGGAATTACGTTCTGGATTTGTGGCGTACCTGGCAATGCATCCATAGTGAATGTAAATGCACCCAGCGCGATGGTTCCGGGAATTAAACGTTTTGGAATATTTGCTTGTCTAAATAACTGATTGGCAAAAGGATAAATTGCAAATACAGCAACAAATAAACTAACACCGCTGTATGTTAAAATTGCACCTAGTAATACAACCGTTAAAATTGCTTTTTTTGCGCCAATCCATCTCACAATGGTTCGAGCGATAGACTCAGCAATCCCTGACATTTCAACGACTTTACCAAAAATTGCCCCGAGCAAAAACACAAGAAAGTAATCTTTAATAAAGTTCACCATTTTGGGCATAAAGACACCCGAATAAAACGGTAAAACATTGGCTGGGTTAATGAGTAAAACTGCAAGTAAGGCACAAATTGGTGCCATGAGAATGACAGAAAAGCCCTTGTAAGCTGTATACATTAACAGCCCAAGCGAAAGTAGAATTACAAATAATTCCCACATATATTCTTTCTCCCTAAAGAATAGATATTAGGTTCAATAAAATTACCAAAAGATATTTAGGTTATCCCAAACCTAAAATGATAAAAATCACAATATCTACGATTGGTAATAGATAAATGAGCTTAAAAATAAAATATCACTAAAATATTTAAAAACAATGTAATTTATTTAAATTTTAAAATATCAATAAAATACAGGTATTTATATAAATTTCCTAGTAAAACAAATTATTTAAAAGCCATTATTAATTTATAAAACTTATTAATTATTGAGTAAATTAAATTAATAATTTCATATTATTTAATAAAGACAATTAAATAATATATTTTTTAAAATAATTTAGTAGATATTCATAATTTAATCTTAAGAAAATAGTGAGAAAGCTGTATCTTAAACATCAAATCGCTATCTTCCCTACATTAAAAACTAGTCTTTACTAATTTATTAATTTGAGTTTTTGAGAGCTATTTATAGAGTGAGCCAAAGGCTTTTTAAAGAGACTGGTTCTGAAATGACTTATCAGTAAGAATGAATGAAAAACAAGCATGAACACATAAAAATTTAATGAATGGTCATACTTTTTTATGAATAAATTCGGGTCTAATTATAGCAAAGGCGTTAAAATATAAAACTTTAATTACTGCGACCAACCTACGAGTCCAATAAAGATGAAGAAAAAGATATTGTTTACAGGAAGTATATTGCTGACTTCTCTATCTGCCTCAGCTACACCATTAAAGTTACCTGATGACTGGACGCAAAATACTCAGCCATTCCAAATTACTGAAAATATATACTATGTAGGTACTCACGGTCTTGGAACCTATTTATTGACCTCTGATCATCAAGCTTTATTGATAGATACAGGTCTTCCGGAAAATACAGAGCAAATAGAGCAGAATATTAAAAAATTGGGTTTTAAGTTATCAGATGTAAAAATTATGGTTACAAGCCATGCTCATTGGGACCATGTAGGTGCACTTGCCCGCATTAAACAAGACACTGGCGCCAAATTAATTGCTATGCAGCAGGATGTTAAGGCTTTAGAAATAGGAAAACCAATAGGTGAAAACACCTTCCAAAGTATTCCTTTTACTCCAGTTAAAGTTGATAAAGTCATTCACGATGGAGAAGTCGTTAAACTAGGGAAATTAAAACTAAAAGCTACTCTTACCCCAGGCCATACTCCGGGTTGTACAACTTGGTCAACTGAAGTTAAATCTAATGGTAAGAACCTAAATGTTGTTTTCCCTTGCAGTCTCTCTGTTGCTGGCAATGTTTTACAAAATAATCATCAATATCCAAATATTGTAGAAGATTATCGTCAGAGTTTTAAGCGTTTAAAAAATATGAAAGCAGACATTGTGCTTACTAGCCATCCAGAAGTTGCAGATGTTATGGGAAATAAAGCGCGCAAAGATGCAGGTCAAGTTAATGCATTTATTCAACCAGAAAAACTTTCTGCTATTGTAAAAGATGCAGAAATGGCATTTGAAAAATCATTAGTTAGTAGTAAGCCGTAAATGTAAAATAGTACTATTTATATTTAAAAAAAATTTAAAAGCCCTGATTGTACAGGGCTTTTTTAGAAACTTTAATATCATCACCCTTCAACATTTTCTTTTTGGATCTATATCCAATCAAAAAATATATTTTTGGTTAAACTTAATATTGATCCGCTTTCAAATTGGGTTGATCTACAAGTAATTCAATAAAAGATGGGATTGAATTAGTATTAAGTAAATACGGATTAAACTCATCAACATGATGATGAAAAAAGAAATCTTTTATTTTCGTATTTATAGGCGCAAATTTCATACTCCAATGTTTAAATAACCGCTGTTCGGACGGTTCCAAAAAGATGATTTCGCAGTTTTGATGTCTCGAATCTTTCAAAATTGATTTATAAAATAGCGTCTCAACTTGTTCTTTCTCCCCTTCTAAGTATTGTAAGAAGTATCCATTACCATAATAAAGCACACCAGTAATGTCATTTTGAGAGTTGAATTTGACTGCTTCTGTGAGGATATCAATTAAATCTTGTTTTATTTGACTATGTTCACTATTGGTTTTACTTGCATACATAAAGCCTATTAAACTCATAGCGATAACTCGAAGATAAATGTCAACGTGCATTCTGACACTTAGATATAAGCCTTACAATGCAACCTACTTAAAACCTTGTATTTCAAGAGTAAAGATTATTATCATTTTGAAAATGACAAACTTTAACAAGCAGAAATGTTTTGTAAATGAATGCCAACCTAACCAATTAACCAGAAAATCTTATTTCAAGTACACTTAAAACCTGTTTTTTAATTTGTGGCGGTCTAATGGAGAACCATGAAATTATTCTTCAAGACGAACACCATAAACAGCTTAAGATTGTCAAAGTTCAAGATGTTCGTTTTGATACTCATACACTGAACCATAGCTACCAATGGTTATGGGTATTTGATCATAGCTCAGAGTTTTTTCCATTTGAGCTGTGGGATCAACTCGACAGTGCAACCGTCCATCAAAAAATAAAGCTGAATAATCAGGTCTTTAAGATTATTAAGATTTTGACAAAGAAAACCAAATTAAGATATTCGTGATCAAAACTTTCTTTAACTAATTTTAATTAATAGAGAAGCTCCCGAAAGTGAGCTTTTCAAAACTTTGTCTAGTGTAAAATTATTAATTTAGCGTACGTAATTAGGGTGTAACCATTAAGCCAGTGAGAGCTCCTTCTGGACTTAAAAAACCATTAACTGATTGTCCCTACAGCACACAGCTGCTTAATCAGACGATAAAGAAAATTTTATTTATAGGAATTTTCATCAAAAATATTCCGTAATAATAATTTTAAAGCAGTTAATGATTCTTAGTTCAATTAAGAAAAAACCCACTTAATAATGAGTGGGTTTAATCAAAACTTAATGAATATTAACTTTAATTAACTCATTGGCGTAGAGATTTTTAATCTCTTATTTCATTCGAGTTAGTCTTAAGTTAAAGTCAGATGGAAGTAAGATTCGATATTCGATCTCTGCCCCAGGTTTGACTTCTGTTTCTTGAGAAGTTGCAATATTAGGACACATCCCTGCACCAGTTTCTAATCTAAAAATATAATATTTAGGCTCAAGATAAATTGTAGCTATTTCATTTGAGCGAATTGAAAATACCTTTTCATTATTAACATAAATATCATGAGTACAGCCAGAACCCAAAAAACCTTTATCTCTTAAGAACGTAACTTTTGCTTGTTCAGGAGTGTGTTTCTTTAAATAGTTCTGATTATACACTCTCTCATTAGGTATTGGTTTCGCTGTATTTGAAACAACAGGACTTGTTGAACACCCAATTAAACTCAAAACTAATCCTAAAAAAATAATCTTTTTCATGAAATTATCCACTTTAATAATGAGTTAAATTTAACAGTTAAGAATAATAAAAACCACCCGAAGGTGGTTTAATCAATTTACAAACTATTATGAATCTCTACAGTTCAGTTTTTAAAGTAGGCATTGGCGGTAAAAAATCTGATTTTATCAGTTGATCTGTATCATAGAGTTCTAAACTCACAGGACCTGCGGCATATGGAGCCAATTCGTAAAGCTGAAAATCAAATGTAATCCCGCCTGATTGATTAATATAGAAATTTTCACTTACTTTAAAGTCTTCTTTACTAATATAAGGCTGCATATCTTTTTCTTGACACCAATATCCGTATTGTTTCCACAATTCTTCTTTAAGCGCATTCATCTTTCCATTGATAACAATATCTTTTAATTCAATGCGTTTTTTACTTTTTAAGTCAAAAATATAATCTTCAAAAGTTGCTATACCATGAGCCCCGCCAGAATATTCTGAACTTACTTTCGAAATTTGCACATATTGGCCAAACTGTCCATTAAAGCGATAAACCACATTCTGTGACCAGTTATTAAACCCTTCAGCTTGGGTTTGATTTAGTTGCTTTTGCTTTTCTGAAGGAGGTGTAAGAGCATCTGCATAATCTTTACGGATTTCCTTATCGATTACTTGATCAATCCATTCAATATTACTTTTAAGTGCAATCGCTTCTTTAGAGGTACATACAATTCCATCAACATCTGGATTTGGAGCACAAATTTTGGGTTGTTGAAACTTCACAAGAAAATTACGTACTAGCATAGCAGGAATTATATTTTCTTCTTTTGGGGGCTGTTCAGTTGCTTTTATAGTAGAGGTTTTTTCCATTTTTTCTGTTGGTTTTTCCTCTGCTTTTTTTATACATCCACTCAATACAAGTGGTACTACCATTAAGCCAAGAATAGTTTTATTCATCAATTATACCCTTACATAATTTATTTATCTTTTAAATTAAATTTTAAAGAATTTAAAAATTCATAGATATATTAATTGAAATTAGAATGACTTTATATGTTGATATTTTTTGAAAATAAATTTTGAAAAAATAATATTTATTTAATACAATAGTGAAGTAAGATATTGATAAGAAAAAAAATATGATGTGGATTAAATTTATATTGTATCCTTTGGGGATGTTTGTACTGTGGCAAACTATTTTCCTAATTGAACAAGTTTCCTTAGAAAGCTTAAATGCACCAAAATTACTTATGACTATAATTACACTCATTATAAATTGGGGAATGCAAATTTTGATTGGATATAAAATTCCTCAATTAGCCCCAAAACATAAATTTATAGCGAGTACTACATATATTCTCTTTCTTACATTCATGATCACCATCTATTCTATAACTATACTATTAGAAGGTTTTAAGGTTGCTCCCCAAAAAATATGGATGGGCTGCCTATTTTTTCATGTAATTGGCATGTTCATGTATTTTGCAAATAATAGAGATGACTTTTGTTGGGACGACTTACTAAAGTAGTTCAATATTTTCACACTTATTGCCTGTACTCTATTAAGTAAGGTAATGATCATTCTTTTTCATAATTTTTTGTCAAAAAAACATCATATTAGGCAAATTTTCGTATAAATTACTCTTCTAGGTAAGTTGAGTAATTTAAAGGAAAGAAATGACGCTTAAACAACTAAAAGCTTTTTTAGCCCTTGCACGTACACTCAACTATGCCAATGCTTCTTTAGAGTTACATTTAAGCCAATCAGCTTTAAGTCTCACCATCAAAAGTTTAGAAGAAGAGTTAGGCGGTAAACTGTTTAACCGTAATACACGCCGTGTTGAGCTTACCCAAGAAGGCAAATCCCTCATTCCGTATGCAAAAAAATTACTCGCCAATTGGGATGAAA
>NZ_JEYB01000089.1:0-11512 GCF_000582255.1 Acinetobacter sp. 1566109
ATAAATACATCTAAAGTTGTGTAAAAACCCAGCGATAGCGCTGGGTTTTTTGCGTAGATTACTTTCCGTTATACGTAAATTTAATGAGAGAACCTGGATTCTCTAAATTATTTGTTACGGAACCATCATCTTTTTGCACATTACCAGCCGTATCTGTCAGTACATATAGAACATTACCCTCCGGACTTGCAATCACATCACGATAACGGTTATTGCTTTTAAACATCGGGATAGCATCATCTAAAGTCACACTATACGTCGGGTCTAGCTTAATACGGAAAATTACCCCACGTTTTAAAGATGGTACCAATAATGTATTTTCCCATCCTGAAATTGCTTTTTTGCCTCCCGTATATACATATGCCGATGCCGGCGCAACTGTTGGCCAACAAACATAAGTCATATCACCACAAGTTGGATCATTGTAGTTATAGGTATCTTGAACGGTATACAACGTTTTCAAAGGGGCTACAAAGTTTTTACCAGTCCATTCAGATTCTTTAGTCACCGGAACCCCTTCAGCTACTTTTATTCCGTTTTGTCCAAAATCCTTAACTTGTGATTTATTGGTTGCAGCCGAATAGTTAGCATAAGCATAACCACTATCATCTTTATAACCCGCTACATTTGGCCAACCATAGTTCCCACCTTTTAAAATGAGATTAATTTCATCATCAGAATTTGGTCCTTGCTCAGATTGTAAAAGCTTTCCGTTTGGAGCAAACGCTAAACCTTGTGGGTTACGGTGCCCTAAAGTGTAGATATGACTCACTACTCCGTTAACGCTTGGGTTATCTTTGGGAATACTTCCGTCCAGATTTAGGCGTAATACTTTACCCATATATGTATGGTAGTCTTTACTGTTGAGCTCTTGCTGGGTTGGAGTGTGCTGTGCCTGATTTGGTAAGAACAAATAAGCTAGCTGATTACGGCCTTGGTCACCAATTGTATAATAGATTTTTTGGTCTGGACCAATGACGAGACGACCAGACTGATGGTCTTTCGATGATGGCAAGCCAGCAATCAAATCGACAGGTTTTTCAAATGTATCTGTTGTTTTATTATAGGTATATCTACGGATAATCGTTTGGTTAGGTAATTCTTTATCTGTAGATTTTGGATTTTTAAAAGTGCCCGAAATATAGATATAAGGGTTATGTTTAAAGTCAGGATGAAAAGCAAAACCTAATAAACCATTTTGACCATCAGCATCATTTACAATTTCAGGAACCTGAAAAACGGTTTTTGCGCTACCAGACTCAGGATTTACTCTCAAAATTTTACCAGTCGCACGTTCGGTTAACCAAATCTGATTGTCTGGTCCCCATAACAAAGCATGAGGTTTATTCAAGTTAGACAGAATAACTTTTTTATCAAAATTTTGTGTTTTTGCTTTAGCAAATTGTGCTGGGGTAAGAGGAATATCCGCAAATGCCGTATTAAAGGTAAATAGTTGTGCAGCACCTAAAAGAGTGATCTTCGCTAATAAATGTTTATTCATAATTCCACCTTATAAATTTTTTAAAGAGTTAACCCACACTAAAAACGTTTGATTTGTATGCGTTCTCTATATCTTTTGTATTATGATGAATAGCATATTTATTAAAATCCAAATTTCTGAAAGGCTCTGTTGCATAAAAGTAGCTATTCAAAACCAATAAATATCTTAGAAATGCCCTATGGTTCCCCCCTACCAATAATTCATTTATTTTTTAAAACGATTAATCCGAAGAAAATCTTTGTTAAAGTAATTGAAAAGTAAAAATTAATACTGAAACAAACAATTCAAATTATAAAAATATACATAACACAAAGCCAAAAGTTCCAAGCTAGGACTTAAGCATTAAAGCAGAAATCAGGTTTAGTTATGTGTGCAAATTTTAAACCCCTTAAAAAAGCTCATGCTCATCAATTAGGCTTATTTGAACCTACTTTTGACTACAACTCGGATGTCTATCCAAGCGATGACTGTCCAATGATCTTATCTCAACAAAATGAATGGGAATGGAGAAAAGTTAAATTTGGTATGCTACCTCCATATGCAAAAGAAATAACTTTTAAATACGCAACTTATAATGCGAGGACTGAAGCGGTTGAACAAAAACGTTCCTTTAAGCATGCGTGGTCACACGATCAATTCGCACTTATACCTGTTGAAGCTATTTATGAACCTAAATATATCAATGGTAAAGCTCATTGGTATGGCATATTCCGTCAAGATGGAAAGCCATTTACACTTGCAGCAATTTATGAAGAAACCATAATTGATGAGCAGAAAGTTAGAACAATGTCATTATTAACAATCAATGCAAATCGACATTCTTTTATGAAACAGTTCCATAAACCAGATGATGAAAAACGTTCAATTATTGTAATACCTGAAGATCTTAGAAATGATTGGTTAAATTGCAAGCATGATGAAGCCTCTGACTTTTTCCTAGATATGCCATTAAATGAATTTACGTCTTTGCCCAAAGCTGAGATGAACAAATCATAAAATAGTTAAATGTCTGATAAGTGAAAGTAGCAAGCTTAAATGGCTCCGCCTAATAACTTATGTTATCCTTCGCGCTTCTTTAAAACTTCAAATTTTCATTATCCATGACACTTACGCCACCTTAAGTTTATTTACCCCTCTCCTTTGTAAATAACTCATCACTGTCTAGTGATGTGGTGTAGTCGCTTGTGTATTGGTATATCACATCACTAGCCTTTCTAAAATTTAAAATTCTAGGCTATTTCCATGTTAACGAATCTTCGAGAACAATGGTTCTCTAATGTCCGTGCAGATATTCTTTCTGGGCTTGTTGTTGGTCTGGCTTTAATTCCAGAGGCGATTGCCTTTTCAATTATTGCAGGTGTAGATCCCCAAATCGGTTTATATGCGTCTTTTTGTATTGCAGTTATTATTTCTTTTGTAGGTGGCCGTCCTGCCATGATTTCGGCAGCAACAGGTGCTATGGCCTTAGTCATGACGACCCTAGTGAAAGAACATGGTCTTCAGTATTTATTCGCAGCTACTATTTTGACGGGTGTCATACAAATCGTAGTGGGATATCTTAAGCTTGCTAAGCTCATGCGCTTTGTTTCTAAATCGGTTGTGATTGGTTTTGTAAATGCTCTCGCCATTCTCATTTTTATGGCTCAGCTTCCAGAGTTAGTCAATGCAAGTTGGCACGTCTATCTATTAGTTGCTATTGGTTTAGCAATTATTTATCTATTTCCTTATGTACCAAAGCTTGGAAAATTTTTTCCATCTCCCCTTATATGTATTGTTATAGTCACATTACTTACCCTCCTTTTTGGTATTGATGTGCGAACAGTTGGCGATATGGGAGCACTACCAAATACTCTACCTATTTTTTTAATTCCAAATATTCCTCTTAATCTAGATACACTTCTTATCATTGTTCCTTATTCATTAGCGTTAGCTGCAGTTGGCTTACTTGAGTCGATGATGACAGCCACAATTGTTGATGAAATGACGGATAGCCCGAGTAATAAATTTAAGGAATGTAAAGGTCAAGGTATTGCTAATATTGCCTCGGGTTTTATGGGTGGGATGGCTGGATGTGCAATGATTGGACAATCAATGATTAATGTTAAATCAGGTGGCCGTACACGCTTATCTACTTTATGTGCAGGTATATTCTTGCTGATTTTAGTTGTATTTTTAAGTGATTGGTTGAAAGTTATTCCTATGGCTGCACTTGTTGCTGTCATGATTATGGTATCAATCAGTACTTTTGAGTGGAGTTCACTTACACAATTTAAAACTCATCCTAAAAGTAGCAATATCGTCATGATTGCAACCGTTGTAGTAGTTGTAGCTACTCATAACCTAGCACTAGGCGTATTGACGGGTGTATTACTTTCCGCGCTTTTCTTAGCGAATAAACTTGAAAATGATGTACACGTGATAACCTCATTAGAAGGCAACTCTCGTTTATATGATTTAAGAGGACAAATCTTTTTTAGTTCTTCAGATAAATTCATGCAAAGCTTTAACTTTAAAGAAGAAGTAAAAGAAGTCATTATTGATCTGACTCATTCACATATTTGGGATATCACTTCGGTTGCAATGCTTGATTCAGCAGTGGAAAGGTTTCAAAAGAATGGCATACAAGTTACTGTACGTGGTTTAAACGAAGCCAGTTCAGTCATGATTGACAAGTATGGTACACATGCAAAAATTTAAAAAAGGTCCTGCGGGACCTTTTCAATCATAGAGAATTATATTTTTAAGGAGATTTATATAATAAACGGTTTGGGCTACCAGATGGATTTTTCACCACATCACTAGTCGCTTGATTTAGCAGATTGGATGTTATCGTTTGAGGTGTAGCTGTAGGTGTACTTTGAAGAAGTTCAGCAACTACTCCAGCAACATGTGGAGTTGCCATGGAAGTGCCATTTAATACTTTAGTGGCCGTATTACTCCCAATCCAAGAAGAGTTAATTTGACTTCCGGGCGCAAAAATATCAACACAGCTTCCGTAGTTAGAATAGCTTGCTCGAGTATCAGTATTGTCAGTTGCAGCAACTGTAATTGCATTACTTGTTCTCGCCGGAGAAGAAGTACATGCATCTGTATTTGAGTTACCAGCAGCTACGACCATTACATAGCCATTATTATATAAGTTTTCTACTGCACTATCTAAAGAAGAGCTTGCCGCCCCACCTAAGGACATGTTTACAACAGCTGGTTTACTTCCATTTTTCAAAATCCAATCTAAACCAGCAATAACATTACTCGAAGCACCGGAACCATCACATCCTAAAATCCGAACAGGGACAAGTTTTACATTCTTGGCAACACCATAAGTGGTACCGCCTACCGTTCCAGCAACATGTGTGCCGTGCCCATTACAATCAGTCGTACCATTACCATCAGATATTGCTGTATATCCACTTAATACGCGACCTGAAAATTCTTGATGAGTAGATAATATACCAGTATCAACAATATAAGCTGTTGTCCCGGTACCAGTTTGCGAATAAGAATATGTTGAATTTAATGGTAAAGCTTTCTGATCAATACGATCTAGTCCCCAATCAGCATTAGTTTGTGTCGTTGCATCAATATTCACTACAGTATCATTTTCTACAGAAAGAACTTGAGGGTTCTTTTTCATCGCTTCAATGAACGCTGTTCCTGCGGTATCAGGTAAATAAATTGCAAAACCTTTAAGAGCACTGTCGTAGCTTTGTAAAATTCTGCCACCATGCTGTTTTGCAATATTCTGAGCAAAATCTTTCGCAGCCCTAATATCCTTATTCAAAATGACAATATATTGATTTTTAATAATTCCTTTTGCTTGAGAAGAATCTATTGCAGAATTTAAAAGATTAGGTGCCGCATAAGCTAAATGAGTCGCAGCCATTGTAAGAAAAACAGCAGAAACCTTGCGAATCTTCATGTGTATCTCCATATATTATATTTCAGGTATTTTTATGATAAATAATAATTTTTTTATTTCAGAATTAAATTCAAGATGGAAATCTTAAAGATTTTTATCTGTTTTTAAACCTAAATCATATTTTCATAATTTTTTATTCCACACAATATGCTTCAACTTTTTCAATAAAAATTGTGATAGAAATCTAATTTAAATTTATATATTTTATTTTTTTATAGTGAGATGTATTTTATTATTTTGGAGAAATAAAATAAAAAAATATAATCATAATGAGCAATACTATAGTTGCTAGTGATAAGTAAGTTCCAACAGTATTAAAACTTTTCAAAAACTTCAAAATATCCATAACAATATGATAATTAATAAATTAGTAAAATTATTTCAAAATTTATCAATTCATGCAACTCCAAGTAATTTACAATTTTTTTAACTATAAGTCATACGTATAATAAATGTATAGATATTTTATTTATTCCAATTACCATTTAAACTATCTAACTCTAATAATTTTATTTAAATAAATTAATTTTATGAAAAAAACTTTTAATAAAAAATACCCTCATATCTAAAATATGAGGGTATTAAAATAAACAACTTTACAGACGCAGTATATGCATAAGTAAATATACACCTTTAAAGATATATTTACAATGCTTCTTTAAAATTTTCATTTAATACGACCTGATCCTTCCTACTAACTGCTGCTTTAGTATGCTAAATATTTTTTAGCTAAGGATGATGCAAAATAAAAAAGTCCGTATCTTGGGAAGCTACGGACTATAAAACTCATCTAAGCAACAGCTAAACAGTTTGTCGATTAGAGAGAAAACACTATCCTTTTAATCTAATTGAGTTATTAATTTAGGTCAACTTGAAATCAAACATAGTGATAAAAAGCCACTTAAATGTGATCTATTCTACATTTTTACTTAAACATAACCAAAAATGAATATATTTATTTCAAATTTAATAAAACATATTATTCGATGCAGCATCTCTTAGCAAAAAACAAACTATTGATTTAAATAGTAAAATATAATTAAACTATTCTTATAAAGTTCAGCGCCTACATCCATATCTATTTAAATATATATTTAAAATAGTGGTCTAAAATTGAATAATGATTAACTCCAGAAATAGTCTCGAAAGAAACTAACTCATGACCCGCACTGCATCTGTGTTCAAAATAATTTTGGCTTTGCCACTGCAATTCACTTAGCTCCAACCCTCCACACAAAATCCTACAAGGTATATCAGTCTGCTGTTTCTGATAAATAGGGCTATATTTCAAAATATCCTCTTCTGATAAGTTTAATGCATGATTTAAATGAGTCTCCTTTATAGGAGATAAATCATAAATACCACTTAATAAAGCCAATTCTGATAATAAAGGATGGTTTAAACATACAGCTCCAAGATGTGCACCTGCTGAATGCCCTACTAATAGAACTTCATTCGTTTTCCAATTTTGTTTAGCAATAAAATCTAGAGCTTTCTGAATTTGCATAACCATTTCTGAAATATGACTTTGAGGAGCCAAGTCATATTCTAAAAGTACACACTGGGCTCCTTTTGCTAATATATACGGCGCTATAAAAGCAAAATCCGATTTATCACACCACTGCCAATAGCCTCCATGAATAAAAATCACGGTTTTATTGGTATGTTCACAAGGAAAAAAATCCATCGTTGATCGGTTCTGTGAACCGTACTTTATATCTTTTATATGGTGATAAGTCTGATAACTCAGCAAGCTTCTATATTGAAAGCTTGCTAGTATTTCCCCTTCATTTGCTACCGTTGTAGCATTATCGTATTTTCTCATATAGTGATCACTTCAACGTTTCTTCACCAGAATTGAGATTTAGCTTTACAGTTGAACGTTTTAAGTAGAAGCAAAATATCAGAACAAGAACTAAAGGCACGCCAAACTGTAAAGTGGATTTAAACTCATTGGTAAACCAGGTAGTTACTGTAATACTTAAAATCGCAATAAACCCAAATAGTGAGATGAATCGACTAGCGGGAATTTTAAATTTTAGCTCGATGTTTTGCTGTGTCATGTGTTTTCTAAAAAACATATGTGTCACAAAGATACTGCCCCAAGTGAACAATGCACCAAACATCGATAGCGCAATCATAATTGGAAACGCAGAAGCCGGATTAATCGTATAAACAATACTAGCAATACCAATCCCTACCGCAGATAGCAACAGCGCATTTACCGGCACACCATTACTACTGATTCGGCCAAAAACTTTTGGAGCATCACCTGCACGTGACAAACTAAACAACATACGGGTTGAAATATAAAGCATGCTATTCATCGCTGATAAGGCAGCTACAATTACAATAAAATTTAAAATACTATCTGCATATGGGATACCAACAATCTTCATGACCATAACAAAAGGACTAGTTGCATCTGCTCCAATCAGAACAGTCCACGGCACCAAAGTAACGATTAGAAATAAGGACAATAAGTAAAATAAAATGAGTCGGAGTGCGGTGCTTTTAAATGCCTTTTTTACTGCTTTTTCAGGGTCTTTAGCTTCACCAGCTGCGACAGCAATCATTTCTATACTTAAATAACTAAATATAGAAATAATGACTCCGATCCATACTCCACTAAAGCCATTTGGAAAAAAGCCCCCATGACCTCTCAAATTAGTAACTACTTGATTCATTCCCTGATTACTTTGCGTCAATATACCAATAGATAAAAGAATAAATACGATAATGGCAAAAACTTTAATTGTGGAAAACCAGTACTCGACTAACCCGAAGGCTTTTATACTATAGGCATTTACAACAAGTAAGGTCAGTGAAAAAAATCCAATCCAGACCCAAGAGCCTACATTCGGAAACCAGAGCTTCATATAATCAGCAACGGCGGTAATTTCGGTACCTACAGCCAACACAATACAAGCCCAGTAACAATAGCGGACTAAGAAGCCAGCGAGTGGAGACATATAATGTTCTGCATATGCACCAAATGAGCCCGAAGTAGGATGCTGCACTGTCATTCCAGCAAAACAAGCCATAAGTGCAAATGCAATTAAACCACCAATGGCATAGCTAACTATCACGGCGGGACCTGCAAAACTAATTGCAAATTTGCTTCCCATAAATAAACCGGTTCCAATTGCTCCACCAATCGCAATCATCCCCATCTGTTTTGCAGATAACTTTTTATGCAGTCCAGCTTCTCTATTTTGTATTTCATCAAAACTACTCATAGGCCCTCCTAGCCATTTGTTTTATTTTGATTCCTTAAATCAGGTCACTTCACCGCGAACTAAATAACGCTTGTTTTTCCACTCACTATTCAGCATGGTTTCTTTTAAGTGCTGTACTGCACTCCAGATATCTTCAAAGCCCAGATACAAAGGTGTAATACCGAATCTCAAGACAGTAGGTTCACGATAATCACCAATCACGCCACGTGCGATAAGCGCCTGAATGATTTCATAACCAAACTCATGGCGATAACTGACATGACTACCACGATATTTATGATCTAAAGGAGTAATTAACTCAAATCCAAATTCAGAACATTCTTGCTGTACCAGCTGAATGAATAAATCAGTTAATTTCAGCGATTTTTCACGGATTTTTTGCATATCAGCATGCAGGAAAATATCTACTCCGCACTCAATCAGACTCATAGAAATAATTGGCTGAGTCCCACATAGATAGCGACGAATACTATTCGCTGGTTCATAATGCTGGGCCATATCAAACGGCTTTTTATGACTCCACCAACCGGATAATGGTTGCCAAAACTGATCACGGTGTTTTTCATTGACCCATAACAATGCTGGAGAACCAGGTCCACCATTTAAATATTTATACGTACAACCAATCGCGAAATCACTATCAGCTTGATTAAGATGCATAGGCACAGCACCAACTGAGTGACATAAATCCCAAATAACCAGAGCATCTTGAGAGTGAATCTGTTTATTAATAGATGCCATATCGTAGAAATACCCAGTACGATAATTCACATGAGAAAGAACTACTACAGCAACATCTTTTTCTAGAACTCGAGCTAAGTCTTCTACTCCATCAATCAATTCAACTTGATAGCCCTTTTGAATTAAATCAATAAAACCTTCAATAATATAAATATCTGTTGGGAAAGCATCCTTTTCCGCAACAATTATTTTATGTTCAGGAAATTTTTCAGCCTGAATTTTTACCGCTGCTGATAAAACTTTAAATAAGTTCAGTGTAGTTGAATCTGAAATAACAACTTCACCCTGTTCTGCACCAATCAATGTGGCTACCTTATCACCCAGTCTAGTAGGTAGCCCCCACCAATCAGCCTTATTCCAACTATTGATCAGATCTTCTCCCCATTCTTGGGAAATAATATGCTGAGCGACAGACAAAGATTTCTTTGGTCTAGCGCCTAAAGAGTTACCATCTAAATAAATGACACCTTCTGGCAATGCAAATTCATCTTTAAATTTTTTGAGTTCGTCTTCCTGATCCCAATACAAACACTGTTCACGAGTAATCATTTAGTATTGCACCTATTTCAACATTTCCTTTGTATTTGAATTTTATCATGGTGATTCTTTCGATTTATTCGATAATATTTGATCAAAAACAGATAATTTCGTATAAAATTCTAATTAAAATTAAAAAATATGGATGGAATTCGAAAATGAATGTAGATGCAATTGATTTAAAAATTTTGAAGTATTTACAAGATAATGCCCGCTTAAGCAATCAAGAACTTGCTGATCTCGTTAATCTTTCAGCCTCTGCTTGTCACAGACGTGTCAAGATTTTAGAAACCAACGGAATTATTGAAAAATATCAAGCGAAAGTTAATTATGAAAAATTAGGAATAAAAATTGAGGCGATAATTGAAATAAAACTTGCTCAACTCACCGAAAATGACCACAACTTTTTCTTAAGCCAGATCAAGAATTTTGATGAAGTCATTAATGCTTATATCATTACAGGCGAATCTAATTATGTTCTGCATGTCGCCACTAAAGATCTAAATTCTTTTTCTCACTTTGTTATTAATACACTCAATAAAATTAAAGGAGTGGTAAGCATTAATTCTAAGATTATCTTACAGAAAATTATACAAAAGCCACTGTAGACTATATGGTTAAATTAAAAATTATATTTAAAGAGCTTTTACTATGATCGAAACCGAACCTTTAATCTTAAGGCAATGGAAGGAAACTGATGCTGCCCCCTTTATCGAAATGGGATTGGATAAAGATGTTATGCGTTTTTTTCCAAAGCTTTTATCTGCTACTGAAAGTATAAATTTAATTCAAAGAGCATCGGCCCTTATTGATGAAAAAGGTTGGGGATTTTGGGCTGTAGAATTAAAAGAAAGCCATGACTTTATTGGTTTTATTGGCCTACATGACCAACCAGAACAATTTGATTTTTCTCCATGCATTGAAATTGGCTGGAGGATTGCTACAAAACACTGGAAAAAAGGTTATGCCACAGAAGGAGCAAAAGCAGCATTGGACTATGCCTTCAATGCGCTTAATAAAGATAAAGTAGTTTCTTTTACAGCAACGGTAAATAAGCCATCACAAGCCGTAATGGAAAGACTAGGAATGCGTAAAGTTAAACACTTCAATCACCCCAAGCTTCCAGATGGACAGAGCCTGTAAATTATTTTGTGTAAGTTCCATTTTTTATAAATGATCTTTTAATCGATCATCGAACTGAATCGTAAACCAATTCATTGCTAAACGCCAATTTTGAATTGGCATCGTCCATTTCTTCGCAGCATTTGATGTTGCTAAGTAAATGACCTTCTTTACTGAGTCATCAGATGAAAAGATTTTCCTTTTCTTCGTTGAATGGCGTATTACGCTATTCAACGACTCAATCGCATTTGTTGTATAAATAGCATGACGTATTTCGGCTGGATAGCTAAAGATCGTTCGGATATTTTCCCAATTGGCCCGCCAGGATTCTCCAATTTTGGGATACTGGTGATTCCATTGATCACAGAAGATGTCTAGGGACTTTAAAGCATTTTCCTCTGTACTTGCCTGATAAATCGCTTTCAGACCCGACGTAACAGCCTTGTAAGCTGG
>NZ_JEYB01000090.1:0-11505 GCF_000582255.1 Acinetobacter sp. 1566109
CAAGATAGACAACAGGATAAAGGCTATCTAAGGCTCTATTTTGCCACTCAGTCACTTGCTCAATCACAGCATCGGTAACTTTGCTGATGAGAGATGCTGACACATCGGCATCGTACATTTCTTTGAAGAAGGCTACAATTTCCCTATTAGTCATTCCTTTTGCATACAGTGAGAGGATTTGGTCATCCATACTGGTGATGCGTGTTTGGTGCTTTTTGATAATTTGTGGCTCAAATGAACCTTCTCGATCACGGGGAATATCTAAAGCCAGTTGTCCATCTTGAGTTGTAATGGTTTTAGAACTAAACCCATTACGGCTATTTGAGCCTTTCTTGGGCTGATGCTTTTCATAACCGAGATGGTCTGAAAGTTCAGTATTGAGTGCAGTTTCAATCATGAATTTTTTAAAGACTGCTGTCATTTGGTTTAAGTCTTCTGGTGTTTTTAGACCTTTAGCCAATTCGGCAGCCATACTTTTGATTGTTGCTTCATCCATGTGAAGTACCTTTTGTAATTATCCTCTGAAGGATAAATGAAAATTAAGTACTTACACAAAATTTAGAACAGTCCCATTGATTGAAAAATTTGCAAAAACAAATCAATGTAGTGTCGGTCCTATAGAGTCAACCAGTGATTACTATGGCTTTAAAATCCGTTCTCTACCAAAAGGTAATTACTATGAATTATCATGTCGTGAACGTGACTTAGCTCAGTCTGAATAGATAGGAATTAAATCTTTAACTTCACCATATTCATATATATGATTTAAAATATAGGGCTATAATCTTTCAAAGTAGATATACTAAAAAATAAGCCAAGCCCTATATTTTTATTTTATAGTAATTAATGGTAATTTATCTCCACAGAATAATGTTCCTTGTTCCTGATAGTACATGCCAATATTCCATTCCTTTTCAATTGGAGTTAAAGTTAACCTATTTTCTTCATTAATAATTTCTTTAGAGTAATCTTTAGGCCGAATAATCTCTAACTGATATTTCTTACCATTACAAAAAACATCAGCATTCTTTATACTCTTCTCAAGAATCCAACCATTATCTTTGATTCTAGGAACTATGTTTCTTTGATAGGTTTCCTCATTTAATCTCTCTACAGGAATTTGAACAACAAGAAAGCTTTGAGTAGGAGCAAAAGCAATACCCTCGTCTCTCAAAATAAATTTTTGATCAATAAAGATTTTATCCAATTGTTCTTTGAAAAAACTTAATTTCTCTTTAAATTGTTCTGCAGGAACATTGCTATAATCATGTAGAGCTGCTTCATTCGGACTTTTAGATTGTGGTTTTATCTCACCATCTTTATTGCATGCTGATAAAAGACTAAGACCAGCAATCAATATTAAAAAATTAATTTTAACTATAACTCCTTCTTATATTTTAAAAACTAACTATTAAGTTTAGATTTTAATAATAAATTAAAAATCCAATCAAAACCTAAAAACTAGATTATCAAATTAAAAAAAACAGCACAAATTCAAATAATTTTATTCAAATAATTAAAAAATTACTCATTATAGTATTCCACACAATTATTAACTTCCAATTTATTATAGTACAATGCAAAACACCAATAATCTTTACTCTTAAAGTTAACTTCATCACCCTCTCTTGTGTAATTTCTATCATGAATAGGATTTAATATATCTATAGAATAATTATTAGTATTACAAAAATTAGGCCTCTTGCGAAAGTATCATTTTTAACTATTTTAGACTTTGATATTTATTTAAAAATCAACAATTATCACTGATTAAATTTTGACTAACGCAAGAGGTCTATTATAATAATTATCATATGAATCAACAAAATCCAAATTCTTGCTTAATAGTTTTTTTAATTTTATCACAATCATTAATCGAAAAATTTTCTTTATTTATTTTTATCACAATTAATTGAGTAGAGCTTTTATTTCTATCAGTATCAATTTCATATGGATATTCACTGAACAACTCCTTAGAAAGCTCTTGTAAGCTAGTTGCGTTAGTACTACATGCTATTAGGAAGCAATAGAGACCAAAAATGAATAAAGAAAATATGAATTTTCTCATAATCATAATAATTTATCCCAATCAACTATTCATATTACATACATAACGTTTATGTCTAGAATGGATAAAACCTATATTCCAATAATCTACTAACTGATTCAATGACTGTCCTTCTCCAGATTGCATAACTGTACCTATCTTTATAGGAGGAACTAGCTCAAGTTGATTCATATCTCTATCACAAT
This sequence comes from Acinetobacter sp. 1566109, assembly GCF_000582255.1. Lineage (NCBI taxonomy): Bacteria > Pseudomonadati > Pseudomonadota > Gammaproteobacteria > Moraxellales > Moraxellaceae > Acinetobacter > Acinetobacter sp. 1566109. The sequence goes on from NZ_JEYB01000090.1 coordinate 2,254, forward strand.
AAATGTAAGCTTCTTTGTATTTTTCTTTATAGTTCCATCCCCTCTTATTCAACAGACCATCTATTTTATCTATAAAATTATCACTATTTTGCTCTAGATCTTTCACTTGAAATATCAATCGCTCGGAATTATAGGAAGAAAATTTTTTTTCATCTAAAATTTTTTTACCAAAAATATATTCAGCATCACTTTTAAATTTTTCAATTACTATATTCTTATTTTCAACAATAGTTACTTCACTTTTCGTTATGGTATCGCATGAAACACAGAAAGCTCCAATTAGAATAATAATCATAAGTTTTAAAAAGACTTTATTCCATGTTTCCATTACTTAATCCCTCTAATCTATTATTTTCAATAGGTTTCTCAGCATCTAAAATTTTACAAAATCTAGTAGTACCATTTATATTACCATTAAGATCGGATATTCTTACAATTAACTCAGAATCTCACCTGTTTTTTACAGCATTGCTTTCACGTATTAGCAGCAAGTATTTCACTTCGCATTTATTCACACAGATCATCTCCCCACTTATAGTAACGATACAAAACCGTATTAACATTATAGTTAGTTATTTTCAACTCCCCGCCTTTATAATCTTGAATCTTGCCAAAGGTTGGGTTGACTATATTAATTTTGTTATTTGGACCTAAACAATATGTATCAACTCCCTACCCTTGCCCTTTTAACACCCATCCATCTTTATCTAAATACCTGACTATTTTATCCAATTTCCTAGAGTCTTTAGTAAATTCAAAATAAGAAACTTGTGCTTCATATTTATTTATAGAATCTATAATTTCAAGATTATTCCCTAATAATACTTTCATTTTTTCTTCAAATGGATATTTATTAGAAGGTTGCTCATGTACTCCATTAGAACAACCTATTGGTATTAACAAAGAAAATGAAGATATTAATTTCAATAAATTTCTCATATAAATCATTTACATATATCCAAACCCGATTTATTATAACTATAAGAGACTATATCTTTATTATAATCAGTCATATATAAATCGCCGCCTTTAAACGTAGTCACAGTTTTAGAAGTAGGGCTAAGGCTAACCTCATTACTGACTCGGCTCAGTTGATTATTCAGGTTATAGTCAAATTTTTCTATTTGTTTCTGCCCTGTATGTAAATGGGTAAAGCTTTTCGAAGCAATTTGTCCATCTGCATAATAGTCAAATTGAGTCAGTATATTTGGTTGACGGATTTGAAATAACCTTCCGTTCTCATTGTAAATATAGTGCTTTTCCTCTCCATCAAAGGCATGCTCACGTATCAAATATCATACGGATTGTATCCAAACAAATATTCAGCTTGATTCTGGTTAATCAGCTTTTGAATGCGGCCTTGTTTGTCCCATTGATAAGTTACGCTATGACGATTGGCATCAATACGCTGCTCTAATAAGCCAACTCGATTGTACTTATATTCCGTTACTAAACCTTTAGTATCGGTATGTTTAAGTAAACGTCCTTCTTCATCATATTTAAAGTGTTCTTTTAACCCATCAGGATAAATAATTGTTTCTAACTGGTCGTTATTGTTACTACTATAGATAAATTGTACTTTCTGCATATCGGCATTATTTTGAGAAAGTAGTTTTCCATTTCTATCATATTCCCAATAACTACTTTTTTCAGAGCAATCACTATATGAAATCATCTGCCCCAATTCATTATATTGAATTTTTTTAACACCACCTTTTGCATCAATAACTTCAATCAATTGATTATCATTGTTATATTTATACTGTGTAATCTGACCTAAAGGATTGATCTCTTTGCTAACATTACCTTGAGTATCATATTCACGTTTCCAAATATTACCTTCAGCATCTTTAATTTCGATTGGCATATTATTTTTATTATATGCAAAACGAATTATCCCACCGTTTGGCTGAACAATCTTAGCAAGTTGATCTTGATCATTGTATTCTTGTTGAGTTTCTCGCCCATCAAAATCGATTTGCCGAGTAATGCGCTTTTTCCCATCACGGCTATACCATGACTCACGCCCATCCGCTAAACGAGTTCGATAAGTAAACCCATCAAGATCGAAGTAATAATAAGTTGGAACATCATAAGCATCATAAACCGCCACTTGGCGTAAGCGGGGATGCCATTTTAGTTTGGTATGGAAACTGCCATCATCAGCCCATTCTTCTATTGCTTTAGCTTTGGCTTCAGTTGATTCATAGCGAATATTTTGTCCACGCCCTGTACGGTCTGTATAACGCGTTAGTTGATGAAATTGGTTATATTCATAGGTTCTTGTATAGCCATTCTGATCAATGGCTTTAATTAGGTTCCCTTGGGTATCATATTCATAACGCGCTAATGGTTCGGCTTTATCATCTAAAAACACCGCAATGATTTTAACTTGCTCATTAAAAGCAAATTTCAGCTCATACTCTGCTTGTTTAAATTTAAAATTGATAACCTTTAAATATGCTATGTGATCTAACAAAAGATACTCTAGAAGAATTTCCTCTTGAGAAGTCTCATTCATTTTTTTAACTAAATAATAGTTTTTTCCCCCATCAAAGCTTTGAAAATGAGATCTCCATTCACCTCCAAAATCTAAAATTAATTCCCCATTTTTAAGGGGTTTAATAATCCATCCCTCATAAGGCACTTCATAAGTTTCAAGTGTAATAGAAGATGGCAGTTGATGCTTTCGACCTTTACTATCAATAAATAGATAGCCTTGAGCAGTTTGTTGAATCATATTGGAGAATGGCATCATCCAACGTGCACCGACCGTACTTTGATCAAACTCATCCATTTGTGAGTTATATTGCCTTATAAAAGAAAAACCTATTTTCGGTAAATAGAAGTCTGCATGTTGAACCCTTTCAGCACCAATTGAATAGCTAATACTTTTTCCAGATTGTGAATCAGCACCTTCACATGGAGGAGCATTTAAAGCATCAGCCTGTAAACTTACAAACTCTAAAGTGTCTCCTTTCGTATGGCGTTCATATTCCCCCGTCTGGTTGATTGGCACACTTGCACTGCCTTTGTTTTCTAAAGCTTGTATAGCTTTCAGTGTTTCTTGTAATAGCCATGCCAAAGTATATTTTTGGCCAGCGTTTGCTTGTTGCTGTAAAGTTTGACTTAAAGCTGCAATAGCTTGAGTTGCTTCTTGTTGCAAACGACTTGTTATATTTGGTTGTATTTTAGGGGTTAAGTCTGCTTGGCTCGGCTTCCCTAATAAATCAATGAGTGGAACAGCCCAGTTGTTAAATTTGAGTTTCGGATCTCGTTTTTCTGCACTCGCACCTGCCACAGTGGTTATTCCTGCATTTATACCTGTTGCAGGGGTCGCCATGCTTTGTAGGATGGTTACACCCAATGTTGTAGCACTAGTAAGTAAACTGCCTAACTTCGCTTGAGTCTCTTTTAAAAACTTCTCTAAATCTCCAGCGATCATCGCATTGAGATGCAAACCTAAACGCTTAATATCTGTTTCTTTAATTTTTCCATTTTCTCGATATAAGCACTCTGCCATTAAACCAAACATCGGACGTAAAGCCATGCGCGCATGAGCTTCGTTATTCGGTTCTGAAAATAAACCAATTAAATTTGCAGCAAGTAATGCTCCACGTTGTGCAGCAGCTTCACCAGTTTTCTTATCTGTAGCATAGAGCATTAGGTCTAGTACACTACCTGTCAATGCAAAGATATTAGCAACCGTGGTTATGTTGGCCTTACTTTTTATTTGTTCTAATGAGGTATTTCCGCACACTTGTAAATACAACTGAATCTGACTTGCGATCATTTGCAAGTCTGCTACATCCGTCACGCTATTTAAGTTAAAAACAGCAAGTTCAACAGTAGGTTGTTTTTTAATTTCTTTATGTTGTGTATTCTCATTAGCCATTAATATAAAACCTTTAATTCATTAAATTACAACAATATTTTTCTATGTTGGATCGCTCTATTCATCCAATCTACTTTTTTGACCGAATAAAATTATCTAAAGCCCCTTGCTGAATATGTGAATCTTGATTTGTGGACTTAGATAATTTTGCGGTCATTTGATCACTCAAAAAACCTTGGCTTTGCTCTTTTAGCATTTCAAGAGACTGGTTTGGGTTTATCGCCATTTGACCAAGACTTTTCATTTGATCGGCAGATAAATTGAGATTAAGTTGTTTAGAAACAGTATTGAGCGCGGTATTGGTTACTTGATTTTTAATCTGACCTACTGCTTGCCCAGCTAAATTATCTAAAGTATTTTTACCCAAGTTTTTGAAACTATTTTTATCAGTTGAAAGAAGATTATTTTGCAACTGAGACATCGTATTTTGCCGCACTGCTCCTAGGGTATTTTTCAATAATCCTTGAACACTTTTGACTGGCTCAGCCCAAGTGTATTTACGATTAAAATCACTGCTTTGTAGCCATGCACTGGTATTATCCTTCTCAAAAACTACTTTAGCTGGTCCGGGTGCAATACCTGTTACTTGTGCAAAACCATTCCCATCAAGTTTGCCTGTAATTTGCTTACCTAATGAATCAATGACCTTATAGCTATTTTGCTTAAAGAACTTATCTCCACCATAACTTCGCAGTAGCGACATAGTTTTACCGTTATAAATTCTTGTTGTTTCTAAACGAGAAAAAAGCCTGTGCCCTTTTTGGGAGAAAAAAAGGCACAGCAAAGCCATAAAGACTGTGCTTGGCACATCTCAAGTTTTATTGTTGATACAAATTTTTGAGCCGTAATGACTTAAAGCCTGAGAACCTTAAAGGCCAACAAACTGTTTAAAGATGATTTAAGTGGTGTCGTTATAGCTTTTGGCAAAGGCTGCCAAGAAATAATGGATGTGCAAAGCCAACTCCTTTTTATAGGGAGTTCTGCCAAGACATTAAAATTATGGTGGCAGAACGAAAGGGGGTTCGCAGACTGGAAACAAAGGAACCAGCACACCCGAAGGTGTCCCCCTTCCGCCCTACCGTAGAGAAAAAGGGGGCGAACGAGTTCCCGACACACAAAATAAGCATTTTGCATATCGACTTTGTTTTCCCGGTCTGCGACGACCGACTGGCAATGTGGCCAGCAGGCAAAGAATAGTTCCCAACTCTCTTACAGTCAAGCACACAAAATGACATTTGTTTTAAATTAGATCATTAAAAAAGTAAGGCTAAATAATCAACAAGTTATTGTTAAATTAGAGTTTATAAAAATGGTAAAAATCTTAATAGTGTGTGTAAGGTGAGGTGTTTAGGATTTAAGTGAGAGCAAGTTATGTTTTTTTATTTTTAAATAATTAATTCTATTCTGATCAAACGCTAATGATTTATCCATATAAAAAAGGAGTGAATTTACTCACCCCTTTCTTATTAAATATTCGTGAATTACCAACCCCAGCACGTTCCTGTAGCCGGTTTTCCACATAACTTGTAATTTACCGCATACCAAATACTTCCACCTGTACGAGGCGTTTTATCTTTCTTAATTTCGTCACGGGTCAAATCTGCAAGATTAGAAATTGAAGTCGCCGTAACAGAACCTTTAGCGGCATTTTTCATATGCTGTAACGCGCCCAAATCTGCGGCAGTTGAAGTACCATAAATAATATCAGTCGGTTTGGTACTTCCCATCAGTAAGGAATAATCAGCAACCGCTGCCTGATAGCCTGTTGCACTGCCCGATACAGTTAAGTCACTTTTTATTTCAGTAGTTGCCAATACATCTGCAGCACCATACACACTCGCATCGGTATGATAAAAACTTAAAGGATGAACCAGATTATTAGCGATTTGCTTGTTAAACCAATCTTCCCATAAAAACTCAGTATAGTCCGTTGCATTTGCAACTTTGCTATAACCAATATCACGTGTGAAATAGACCAGTGAACGATATGGATTATTTTGCATACCGTCAGGGTTAGTTGCAGATTTCAGGCCTAAGTTTTTAGGTAATTGTTGATATGAAATCGGTTGGTTTTTCCCATCTCTTAACCATGCTTGGCCATTGGCAAGCATTTTCGCCCAAAACTCATCCGCAGTTTTACTATCGCTATAATTGCCAACAACTTTTACCCATACTTTAAGTTGACCACCGCCATCAGGCAGCTCACGGAATTCGGTCATTGTATGATGACCATCAGTCAAATAAAGGCGCCCATCATAACCCACAACCACTGTTTTCAAATCAGCCGTTTCAGTGCCCGGCTGTTCTTGACAGTTAAATGTCTCCAATTGTTTTAAATTGGCTTTTTGAAGGTCTTGCAGAGTTGTAAAATCATCACGACCTTTTGCACCAATCGCTTCACAATAATCGCTAAACTTTTTGCCAATGGTTTTATTTAAATAAACTAATTGATTGACTGGATCTGCTTGCCAAGTTGGGCGCTGTAAATCACCTTGCCAACGCCCTAATTTATAATAAATTTGATCATAACCAATTGCACCCTGCGTTGGGATCAAATCAGCAAGCGTAACTTGAATTACGTCATTTGTTTTTGCTGTTAGAAAACGCTGGTCACGGGTATCTGTAGGTGTTGGGGAAACTACTGTAGATTGCTGATCTTGGCTATCATTGCAGGCAGTAATAGCCATCATGCTCGCAACAAGAAATACTAAACTTAGAACTTTATAAGATTTTTTCTGTATGTCTGGAAACTACCCCAATAAATTGGATTATTTTTAATCAACAGAGTTTCATTTAGATGACTAATCGATGTCATTTTGATGAATATAGTTATAGATCAATCGATTAGAGTAACGAAAAAATCGTCAATAATATTATAGTCCATATTAAAAATGGTCTTGTAATATGCTATTTTTAAATTATGCACTGATAAAATATCTATCTTACAAACATAGACCAATACTTCATATAGATCAGTTGCTAGACTGATACTATCTAATTTAAAAACTAGAGAATTAACATCTTCAAATATATCTAAATTATGAGCGTTATTTTCATTAAAAAGCTTTTTTAACTTTTCTATTGAAATATTTTCAATATTCAAATAACTATTAACTAATGTTTTAGCATGCATATTATATACAATACCCTCTATTTAACATTACGTAATATTTAAAGTAGATTTTTCGTTTAAAATCTCAATCAAGTATTCAAAATCATCAGGAGTATAATAGTTATTAAAAGAATACTTTGTTTCTTCAAAGTACTTCCAAGTAATGTTTAAAGGTACAGTTATACAACCAATCCCACCAGTGAGACTATCCGACAAACCACCAAAACTAGAACCAAAGTAGCCCATCAATCCATTCACTTCCTCACCTATACAGCATAAGAAATCATTAAATGACTTAATATTTCTACCATCTATAACTATTGAACTTACTAGGTCTAGAGGCTTGTACTGTTGAACCCAATGCGAAACTTCTATCCACTTCATTTCTCTTCTTCGTTTAAATTACACCAATCTTGTAATCTAAGCTGATTTTTTCGATATTTCTTAATTAAATCAAATTTAAACTCATCAAAATAAGTCTCCTCTTCGCATAAATTTAATATCAATTTATTATCTTTCACTTCAAAAGATTCAATACTAGAACCTAAAACCCCGAAATATTCGTTATTTTCTTTTAAGAAGAATAAATTAATGCCATAGATATCATACTTATACTTTTTACTTTTTTTATCTTTATTTATTTCACCCTCACCAAAAAAACCATGAAAAACAACTTGAGTATCAGTGATTACACAATTTTCTGAAAGATATCCGCTCCAAATAGTTACATCATCATCAAACTCACTAAATTCACTTATTTCAATATAAAAAATATACTCTTCTGTAAGTTCAGAACTCATATAATATTTTCCTCTATCTCTGCTTTATTTTTAAATTTTGACGGGTTACTAATATGAAATTTCTAATGACGAGTATTTTTTTAACACTTCAATAAAATCATCTAAATGATAAAAATCTTCTTTCGACTCAAAATTATCTTTAGAGTACTGAAAATTTATCCATTTAACTTTTAAAGGCAAATCCCGCAGTACATCAGCAAATGCATTAAAGTTATAACCTAAGTATCCTAATACCCCATAAACCTCCTCTCCAAAATAACAATACACATCTTCTTCACACAGTAGGTATTTACCATCAACTGTTATATTTAATGATAAAGGTTCCCCTCTTTCGTTCATTCTAAAATAAGCAAAATCTAACCAGCATTTTTTTTCTAGCTTTGTAAAATTTAGCCATCTCTTTTTACCTATAGTTTCATTTGAAAGACGAATCAATAGCTCTTCTTTCTTTTTAAATTTTTCAAAATCTTCTAAGTTGTTTTTTGTTATAAGATCAAAATCTGGATCAAATTCAATAGAGAGTTCTTCACCATTAAAAGTAAAGTTTTCAGAAAGAATTAAACGATTTGCTATATTATTTTCTTTTAATTCTGTAGTGAGCTTATGCCGAGATTCAATCATTATATAACAATAGCAATAATTATTTTTTCCGAGATAACTATTAAAAATCTCCAAAGACTTTTCAACCTGTTGCAAATTATTAGACCTCTTGCGAAAGTAAAAACCACCTCAATCTAAATTTCATGAGATATCAGAAATTAAATCGTTTTTCAGATTCTGAATTCCAGCGCTTGGTTGGTGTACCTCGACCAGTTTTTAGTGAAATGATCGAAGTTTTAAAAGAAGTAGAATCACTTAAAAAGAAATCTGGGCGTCCTCATACTTTAGCTATAGAGGATCAATTATTATTAACACTCAATTACTTACGGAATTACAGCACTCAATTGGAGTTGGCTGCAAATTACCATATCGCTGAAAGTAATGTGAATCGAACCATTAAAAAGGTTGAAGATGCATTGATGAAATCAAGACGGTTTACTCTGAAAACGAAGCATTACCACAGCAGACGAACAGTTTAACTGGGTCATTATTGATGCGACAGAATGTTCAATAGAACGTCCGAAAAAAAAATCAGAGTAAGTTCTACAGTGGTAAAAAGAAGAAACATACGCTAAAAGCACAAGTGATCTATCATCCGAACAGCAAACAAATCATAGGGCTAGATATATCGAATGGCAGTCAGCATGACATTAAATTGGCAAGAAGAACGGTTAAAAAATTCAAACATTGTAAATATGTTATGACCGATTTAGGGTACTACGGATTAGAGCAAGATGGCTTTAAATTATTGATGCCAATAAAGAAAAAGAAGAATTTACCCTTATTTGATGTTGAGAAAAAGTACAATAAAATGATTGGAAAAATACGAGTTGTGATCGAACATA
>NZ_JEYB01000091.1:0-11052 GCF_000582255.1 Acinetobacter sp. 1566109
CAAAGCTCTATTCAAGCTCAAGTCAGTGCGACAGCAACATCTGTTAATGCAAATGTGGGACAAAAAGTACAAAAAAGCCAAGTTTTAGTCAGATTAAACAATCAAGATAATGCTGCACGTTTAGCTCAAGCTGAAGCAAATCTGGCTTCAGCTCAGGCACAAGCAGAACTGGCACGTAATTTGATGAACCGAAAACAAAGACTACTTAATCAAGGCTTTATTGCCCGTGTAGAGTTTGAACAGAGTCAGGTAGATTATAAGGGTCAACTTGAAAGTGTTAGAGCTCAGCAAGCCAATGTTGATATTGCTAAAAAGGCTGATCGAGATGGTATTATTACTAGCCCGATTTCAGGTGTCATTACTAAACGACAAGTTGAACCGGGACAAACTGTTTCGATTGGACAAACGCTCTTTGAAATCGTTAATCCTAATCAATTAGAAATACAGGCAAAGTTGCCTATTGAGCAACAATCTGCACTAAAAGTCGGCAGCTCTATTCAATATCAGATTCAGGGTAATTCAAAACAATTACATGCCATACTGACTCGGGTCTCACCTGTAGCGGATCAAGATAGTCGACAAATTGAATTCTTTGCGAGTCCTAAAGAAGCAATTGATTCACTCAGTATCGGCGCTTTTATTAATGGCATTATTTTGCAAAATGATCGCAATCAAGGACAAACTATTCCTTTAGATAGTATTCAAAACCTGCAACAAGATCCTTTCGTATGGGTGATACGCAATCAAACCATTCAAAAGGTCAAAATTCGGGTAGTTGAGCAGCGTTACAACGAAAATATTGCTTTGGTACAAGGTCTACAAAGCACAGATCAGGTAAGTCGTATCCAGTTTGACGATTCCGATATCAATAAAAAAGTGACGCTTACAGCCGAAAAAAATAAATAAGGTAGCAAATAGCTTATGTGGTTTACCCGAATCAGTGTGAAGTATCCCGTTTTTACCATTATGATGATGCTGTGCTTAATGGTACTCGGGTTAGCCTCTTGGAAGCGCATGACCGTTGAAGAGTTTCCTAATGTAGATTTCCCATTTGTAGTGGTTACTACGCAATATGCTGGTGCTTCACCTGAAGCGGTTGAGTCTGATATTACAAAAAAACTCGAAGATCAAATCAATACAATTTCAGGCATTAAACAAATTACTTCACGTTCAAGTGAAGGGTCTTCGATGGTGATTGCAGAGTTTAATCTTGATACCTCTTCAGCAATTGCAGCACAAGATGTGCGCGACAAAATTGCTCCTGTTGTCGCTCAATTTCGTGATGAAATTGATACGCCGATTGTGCAACGCTACGATCCTTCATCTAGCCCGATTATGTCGGTGGTGTTTGAGTCGAATACGATGAGCTTGGCTCAATTAAGTTCTTATGTAGACAAAAAAATTGTGCCGCAGCTTAAAACCGTTTCTGGTGTAGGTAATGTCAATTTATTAGGTGATGCGAAACGCCAAATTCGTATAAAAGTTCATCCTGAACAATTACAAAGCTATGGTATTGGCATTGATCAGGCCATTAACACACTAAAAAATGAAAATATAGAAGTACCTGCAGGAACTTTACAGCAAAAGAATTCTGAACTAGTGGTACAGATTCAATCAAAAGTTATTCATCCTTTTGGTTTTGGTGATTTGGTCATTGCCAATAAAAATGGCTCGCCTATTTTCCTAAAACAAGTGGCAACCGTTGAAGACACTCAAGCCGAACTGCAATCCAGCGCTTTTTATAATGGAAGAACAGCAGTCTCTATCGATATTTTAAAAAGTTCCGATGCTAATGTAATTCAAGTTGTTGATAAAACTTACCAAACCTTAGAGAAGCTAAAAGCTCAAATGCCTGCGGGATTAAACTATAAAGTCGTCGCAGACAGCTCCAAAGGGATTCGCGCTTCAATTAAAGATGTAGTACGTACCATTCTTGAAGGAGCAGGTTTAGCAGTTTTAATTGTTTTACTCTTTTTAGGTTCTTTCCGATCTACCATCATTACAGGTTTAACTTTACCCATTACCCTGCTTGGAACATTAACGTTCATCTGGGCTTTTGGTTTTAGTATTAACATGATGACACTGTTAGCTCTATCACTCAGTATTGGCCTATTAATTGATGACGCGATTGTAGTTCGAGAAAACATTGTTAGGCATACAGAGCTTGGCAAAGACCATGTCACCGCCGCTTTAGATGGCACCAAAGAAATTGGGTTAGCAGTACTCGCAACTACACTTACCATTGTGGCGGTATTTTTACCTGTTGCTTTCATGGGGGGGTTAATTGGGCGTTTCTTCTACCAGTTTGGGGTAACTGTAAGTACAGCTGTTCTTATTTCTATGTTTATCAGTTTTACACTCGACCCAATGCTTTCAGCACATTGGAAAGACCCGGTAAAGAAAAAAGAAAGTCGACTACAACGTTTCTTTAATCACATTTCTAAATTACTAGATGGCCTTACCCATATTTATGAAAAGCTGTTGAAACTTGCTCTGCGCTTTCGTTTTATTACAGTCATTATTGCGATTGCTTCACTGGTTGCGGCCTTAGGTTTATCTAAATTGATTGGAACCGAATTTGTACCAGTTCCAGATAAAGGTGAAATCCGTATTCAGTTCGAGACGCCTGTCGATGCTTCTTTAGAATATACTCAAGCCAAGTTACATCAAGTCGATCAAATTATTAGGCAATTTCCCGATGTGGTTTCTACCTACGGGGTTGTAAATAGCACAATAGACTCTGGTAAAAACCACGCTGGTTTAGGAGTGACTTTAAAACCAAAACAACAACGTAGTTCAGATTTAACAACGCTCAATAATGAATTCCGTGATCGTTTGCAAACCGTAGCGGGTATTCGTGTTACCTCCGTTGCTGCGGCTCAAGATTCAGTTTCTGGTGGTCAAAAGCCAATCATGATTTCGATTAAAGGAACTGACCTGAATGAACTTCAAAAAATTTCAAATCGATTTATGACTGAAATGGGTAAAATTAAAGGTGTAGTCGATTTAGAAAGCTCGTTAAAAGAACCGAAACCAACTTTAGGTGTTCATATTAATCGTGTACTGGCAAGTGACTTAGGGTTGTCTGTTTCCCAAGTTGCCAATGCGATTCGACCACTCATTGCGGGCGATAATGTCACAACGTGGGAAGACCGTGACGGCGAAACTTATGATGTAAATATCCGCTTAAATGAAAACAAACGCATGCTTCCGCAAGACGTGCAAAACCTATATCTCAACTCAAACAAAACTGGTGCAAATGGACAACCGATATTAGTTCCATTGAGTGCAGTAGCAACAACCGAGCAAAAATTCGGTGCGTCACAAATTAACCGACGTGATCTTGAGCGCGAAGTACTCATCCAAGCCAATACGTCAGGACGCCCAAGTGGGGATATCGGTAAAGACATCGATAAAATGCAAAAAGCATTTAAGTTGCCTGCTGGTTATACCTTCAATACCCAAGGTGCCAATGCAGATATGGCCGAGTCTGCGGGTTATGCATTAACTGCTATTACACTTTCCATTGTATTTATTTATATTGTTTTGGGTTCTCAGTTTAATAGTTTTATTCACCCTGCTGCGATTATGGCATCTTTACCATTGTCATTGATTGGGGTATTTCTTGCCCTATTCTTGTTTAGAAGTACTCTAAACCTATTTTCAATTATTGGCATCATTATGCTCATGGGGCTGGTAACCAAAAACGCGATTTTACTTATCGACTTTATTAAAAAGTCCATGGAACATGGGGAAAGTCGTTATGATGCTATTTTACAAGCAGGTAAAACCCGTTTACGCCCAATCTTAATGACCACAAGTGCAATGGTCATGGGTATGGTTCCATTAGCTTTAGGTTTGGGTGAAGGCGGAGAACAAAGTGCACCAATGGCCCATGCTGTTATTGGTGGCGTAATAACCTCTACCCTGTTGACTCTTGTAGTAGTACCCGTCATTTTCACTTATCTGGATGACTTGAAAAACTTTATGCTGCGTCAAACTCGACGATTCATGTCATAATGCAGCAACTATCGTATAATCTGCGTTTTTATAACGCTTAACTTTTTAGGACTTTTTCCATGCGCGCAAGCCGCTTTTTATTTGCAACGTTGAGAGAAACCCCAAACGATGCTGAAGTGATTTCACATCAGCTCATGTTACGTGCGGGGATGATTCGTAAATTGGCATCAGGTTTATATACATGGCTGCCGATGGGAACACGTGTGCTTAAAAAAGTTGATGCGATTGTTCGTGAAGAAATGAATCGTTCAGGTGCTATGGAAGTGTTCATGCCCGTGACTCAACCCGCTAGCTTGTGGGAAGAATCAGGTCGTTATGAACAATACGGCCCTGAATTATTACGCTTCAAAGACCGTCACGACAACCCGTTTGTGCTTGGTCCTACACATGAAGAAGTAATCACGGATTTAGCACGTAACGAGCTAAAAAGTTATAAACAGCTTCCTGTAAATTTCTATCAAATTCAAACCAAATTCCGTGATGAAATTCGTCCACGTTTTGGTGTAATGCGTTCACGCGAATTCATTATGAAAGATGCTTATTCTTTCCATGCAACTCAAGAATCATTACAAGAAACTTATGATGTAATGTATGACACTTATAGCCGTATTTTTACTCGCTTAGGTTTAGACTTCCGCCCAGTACAAGCGGATACTGGCTCGATTGGTGGTTCAGCTTCACATGAGTTCCATGTATTGGCTTCAAGTGGTGAAGATGACATCGCATTTTCAACTGAATCTGATTATGCAGCGAACGTTGAAATGGCTGAGGCTGTTTTAGTAGGTGAACGCGCAGCACCTGCGCAAGAATTTAAATTGGTTGAAACACCAAACCAAAAAACAATTGATGATGTTTGCCAATTCCTAAATGCTGATCCTAAACAATCTGTCAAAGCATTATTGGTTCAAGGCGTTGCTGATGAAAAAGGCAATGTTCCTGTGGTTGCTCTATTCTTACGTGGCGATCACGAACTGAATGAAATTAAAGCTGAGAAACATCCTTTAGTTGCCGCTCCTCTTACATTTGCAACTGAAGAGCAACTTCAAGCATTTGGTATAACGGCTGGCTTTACAGGTCCACAAGGTTTAGTTGAAAAAGGTATCACTGTAATTGTTGACCGTGCTGCTTCTGTTCTTTCTGACTTTGTTGCTGGTGCAAATGAAGCTGACAAACACGCTGTCGGCGTAAACTGGGAACGTGATGCCCAAATTACTGAAGTCTTTGATTTGCGTAATGTGGTTGAAGGCGACCCATCTCCAGATGGTAAAGGTTCACTACAAATTAAACGCGGTATTGAAGTTGGTCATATTTTCCAGCTTGGTACTAAGTACTCTGAAGCTTTAGGCTGTAAAGTTTTAGGTGAAGATGGCAAACCATTTACTGTAACAATGGGTTGTTATGGTATTGGTGTAACACGCGTAGTTGCAGCTGCAATTGAACAAAACTACGATGACAAAGGTATTATTTGGCCTCAAGCGATTGCACCTTTTGAAATCGCAATTGTTCCAATGAATGCACACAAATCACCTCGTACTCTTGAAGCAGCCGAAGCACTTTATGCTGAACTTCAAGCTCAAGGTTTTGATGTATTACTTGATGATCGTAACGAACGTCCAGGCGTTAAATTCTCTGACCTTGAGTTAATGGGTATTCCACACCGTATCGTGATTGGTGAAAAAGGCCTTGATGCGGGTACGTTTGAATATAAAGGTCGCCGCGATGCTGAAGCGAGCAATTTAACTAAAGAAGAACTTTTAGCTAAATTAGCACGTTAATAAATATATAAATAAAAAAAGCAGCTTTTAGAAGCTGCTTTTTTTACATTTAATTTTTACGCCTCAACCGTCAAGTCTTTAATGGTTGCCGAAGATCCATTGGTTTTCACCGATTCAATTCCTTTATCACGTGATGCTTCACTGGCATAGAACTGACTCGTACCAATAATTTGATGATTTGCAGCTTTTAAATTGAAGTAAGGTTTCCCATTTTTTGCAGTTAAACGATCATATCGCCCATCGTCACCACTATTTTTTTGAACTGACTCAATACCATTGACTGCTGATGCTTTCGCTTTATATAGCTCACTATTTAAAATAATTTCACCATTACCAGCCTTGAGTACAAAGCGATATTGTCCATCATTCGCTTGTGAAATCTCGTACCATCCTGCCATAAGAACCTCGTTTTTTTGTTGGTGTGGGTATGACTTTCGTTATTATTCTGGACGAAAGTTATTTGTTATTGATGACAATATAAATGAGCTGTGTAACTTTGGGTAGTCTACTTTTTATACATTATCGTAATAAAATTATAAGGATGTTGAAAGTTAAAAAAGTAGAGGCTTGATGGGTACCTCTACCGAAATGTAATTAAAATTAACAAATTAAGCTTTTTTTACAAATTCAGATTTTAATTTCATCTGACCAATACCATCAATTTTGCAATCAATATTATGGCCATCACTTGCATCGGGAACTAAACGAATTGTTTTTACTTTTGTTCCCACTTTAACAACCGAAGATGAACCTTTAATTTTTAAGTCTTTAATCACAGTGACACTATCACCATCTGCCAAGACATTACCATTTGCATCTTTAATGACTTCTTGTTCATCAGCAATTGAAGCTTCCCCTTCCTTCCACTCATGTGAGCATTCAGGGCAAATTAATAAGTCGCCGTCTTGATAGGTATATTCTGATTGGCATTTTGGGCAATTTGGTAAAGACATAAAAAAATCTCAAAAAGTATATTATGCGAGATATGACTCATTTTTTAAAGTTTTAAATAAAAGACTTTTACCAAAAAAAAATTTATATATTCATTTCTTCTCTTTCTCTAATAAATAGTCTCTTAAAATAATCGCATGGTTATGCTCCACATCTTTTGCCGAATATAAAAGAGTGACTCTATGCTTGGACACAATGTCTTGTAACTCTTTAACTGCTGGGTTTGTTTCCAGTTCTTTTAAATAGCGCTGTTTGAACTCACTCCAATGCTGTAAGGACTCTGCATGAAACCACTTGCGCAGTTCAGTTGAGGGGGCTATTTCTTTTAACCATAAATCTAAATGGGCATTTTCTTTACTTATCCCTCGACTCCATAGCCGATCAACTAATATTCGTTTTCCATCATTGGTACTTACATGTTCATAAATTCTTTTAATGTGTATTTCCATCTCTTTTTCTCACTAGACAGCCTTATTGTTTAGGCCTCATCAACACATTTAATATTTTGTTCTCTTTTAACCATAATTAAAAAGAAAAAAGTGAGTAGCTCTCTACTCACTTTTTTCTTTAGGGTGCCCAAATTTTAAAAGGCGATTACTGATCTGGGATCTCGGCTTCTACTAACAGTGTTAATAAGGACAAAGACTCCTGCCATCCTAAATAACACGCCTCTACAGGAATAACTTCTGGTATTCCTTCTTGGGTAATATGCACCTCTGTACCTACTAATACACTTTTTAATGTAATAGTCACCTGCATAGTGCCAGGTAAATTTGAATCATCAAATTGGTCGTTATAACGAATTAATTCATTTGGAATGAGTTCGACATAAGTTCCCCCAAATGAATGTGTTGATCCTGTCGAAAAGTTGGTAAAACTCATTTTGTATGAGCCACCTACATTTGAATCAAAACTATGAACTTTCGCAGTAAAACCGTGGGGCGCCATCCACTTTACTAAAGCATCTGGATCGAGAAAAGCACGATAAACCCGTTCAGCGGGTGCTTTAAATACACGATGTAATTTTACTGTACCTGTTGCCATTATGTTCTCCTTGTTTTAAGTCCATTTAGGTTATAAAAATTGTGCTTAATAGCTTAAACCGTAGAATTTCTTTTAACGTATATTTTTGGTGTTTTTCCATTTATACAACCAGTTTCTGACAAAACTAAATTACGAAAACTAAGGCTGATTTTTTGATAAAAATGGAGCAAAATAGTCAGCAATCATTAAAGAAACATATTGAATTTGAGATTAATCATGAGTCTGCTCGCTTTCTCCTCATATGCATTAAACGGTGTAGATGCACAGAAGTTTTTACAAGGTCAAGTGACTGTCGATACTGAACGTTTAGCTGAAAATGAAACACGCTATACAGCCATTTGTGATCTTAAAGGCCGTATTCACTTTGGCCTATGGCTAAAAAAGATTAGTGCTGAAAGTTTTGAGATTGTTGTTACTCAAGATCAAGCTGAAGAGTTCGCTAAGCATATTAAAAAATATGGTGCATTTTCAAAAATGACCTTAAGTGAACAAGGCACTGTGTTTCCAAAAGTTGTAAATGGACACACTGAGTTCAGCTCTACAGAAACTGATATTTCCGAATGGCAAAAACAAGCCATCATGACGGGGCAAGCATGGATTGCTCAAGCGACTGAACATGAGTTCCAACCACAAGAATTACGTTTACACCAACGTGAAGGCGTCAATTATGATAAAGGCTGTTACCTAGGTCAGGAAATTGTCGCACGCCTTTGGTTTAAAGCAAAACCAAAACACTGGTTACATTTAATTCAAGGCACAGGTGAAGCACCGGCTCCAGCAACTCAATTAAATAACGATATTGAAGTGGTAAATAGTGTACAAACCACTGACGGATATATTGCATTGGTTGTTGCAAAACCAGCTGCTTTAGCAGAACTCGGTCTTCAAGTTTTCGATTTGCCAGAAGCTTTAAGTGGTGATGTTGCTAGACCACAATAATTATATTTAGCAAATAAAAAGCCCGCGGATGCCCCTGCGGGCTTTTTCATAGATACAAAATTCTAATAAATTCATTTAATTAGGGCATCAATTTTTTAATTTTTCTATGCCATCATAATCGAGGTTGAAATCTAAGAGAAAAAATATGAAAACTAAACTTGCCACACTCATGTTAAGTTTGGCTTTTTTCGGTTCTGCTCATGCTGATGTGAAAACACTTGAACAAAATCTGAAGACAAATTATCCAGATTTACCTGTAAAGGGTGTTTATCAATCACCTGTGCAAGGTATTTATGAAGTATATACAAGCGGTCGTATTGTTTATACCAATCAAGATGCTAAATACTTCTTTGTAGGCAATTTAGTTGATATCAAACAACAAAAGAATATGACAGAAGAACGAATTGCCGAATTGGGTAAAATTGATGTTAAAAGCCTACCACTAAATCAGGCGATTAAATATGTAAAAGGTAAAGGGGAACGTACTCTTTATATTTTCAGTGATCCTGATTGCCCTTACTGCCAACGTCTAGAACAAAACATGGTTGGGGTAGATAACGTAACGGTATATGTATTCTTATACCCACTGACCAGTTTGCACCCAAATGCTGAAAAAGTTTCAAACCAAATCTGGTGTTCAAAGAACCCGTCTGAAGCTTGGACCAATTATATGCTTAACCGCAAATTGCCGACTAATAGCAAAAGTTGCTCAAGCCCAATTCAAAAGAATATTGCTTTAGGTCAAAAATTAAATATCGATGGAACACCAACATTGTTCTTGCAAGATGGACAAAGAATCTCAGGTGTACCAAGTGATGCAAAACAAATTGAAGCATTACTTAAGTCAGTAAAATAAGTCTATATGCCACTCTCTTAGCCAGAGTGGCATATCATTTTTCTCCACAGTTTGCTTTATAGACATCGTTTTATATACAAATCGGCTGTTTACTTTCATCCACCACTATTTATGATGAGAAGTTGAGTTGATTCAATACATCGACGGAATGATGTAGCTACGAAGTAAAAGGTTAAAAAGAAATGAAAAAATTACTCATCGCCAGCCTAATCGCCATTTCAAGTTCGTCCATTTTTGCGGCAGATAGTACGGCATCTGCGGCAAAAAATGATGTCTTTAAACAGGCAGAACAACTGTATGCAGCAAAAAATTATCCCGCTGCCTTTCAAGAAATCCAGCGCCTTGCACAGACAGGAAATGCTCAAGCGATCTATAACTTAGGCTATATGACGCAAATGGGACAAGGCACCCCTAAAGATAATGCCAAAGCTCTAAAATATTATGAAGACGCTTCAAACAAAGGTTATGCTCAGGCCAGTTATAGACTTGCACAGATTTATGAAACTGGTGAATTAGGCGTTGCAAAAGATAGTAATAAATTTAGCCAATATGTGCAAAAAGCATCAGCTCAAGGCTCTGATGATGCAACGGTAAAAATTGCGACTATTTTATTTGCTCAGAAAAAGCCACAGTCTCATCAAATTGCTTTACAAAAGCTAGCGCCTTTAATTCGAAAAGGAAACTACCCTGCTATTCAAGTCAAAGCACTTTATGATATTAGCCAAGGGGTTGAAAATAAAAACCCGCTAATGAAACGCCAAGGCATTGAAGCTTTACAAGCAATTGCACAAAAAGGTTATGCACCAGCATCTATGGCTTTAGCGACTATGATGGCAAATGGCAATATTATTCCTCAGAACTTGCCTCAAGCAAAACAGATTTTTACTGAACTTGCTAACCAAAATGTTCCTAATGCTAGAGAGTCTTTAGCTTCAGTCGAAAAGATTATTGCTGAGAAGAATAAACAAGCTGCAGCCGCCCCTACACAGCCTGCACCTAAAAAATAGCAAAGAAACAATAGCCCCGTATGGGGCTTTTCTTTTACCACCACAAAGCGATAAGCCCACTTACTCCAATAAAACCAATAATAGTACTTATCATTAAAGGTGTTAATGCTCTTTCATTTAAACCATATGCTTGCCCAAAAATACCAAAAGCAATTGGCATTGGAAGTGCCGCAATTAATGTTCCAGCATATAACATCTCTTGACTGACGTTTGGTAATAAAAGGAATAACCCAAAAATCACAACTGGCATAAGAATGACATTAAACCCAGCCAACAATACACTTTGTAAATTCACGGCGGTAATACCTATACCAACTAAGCTGCCGCCAATAGCAAATAGTGCTAGAGGCGAAGCTGTCCTTCCTAAAAGTTCTAAAGCTTGCCCAAGTTTTGAAGGCAGATGAATACCTAGCAAGATACAGCTCATCCCCACCAAAATTGCAATAATTACAGGATTTTT
>NZ_JEYB01000092.1:0-10344 GCF_000582255.1 Acinetobacter sp. 1566109
AAAATAATTATAAAACGTCATTTTATTCACTTCGGTTTCTTTCACAATTTTGTCGACACCGACCATATGAAAGCCACCGTAGTGAAATAAGTCGATCCCTTTTTTTACAACCTCAAAAGCACGTGTTGGGAGAATTAAATTTGGCATAGTTTTACCGTTATAAAATTAAATTTTTGTTGTATATAAATGAGATATAAAAGCCTTTTACTTTTTTGAAGCTAAAAAAAAGGCATAGCAAAGCCTATAAAGACTGTGCTTGGCACATCTCAAGTTTTATTGTTGCTGCAAGTTTTTAGTCGTGACGATTTAAAGCTTAATCAGCCGTATGGCGATCAAACTCGTTAAAAACTAAGTTGTGTTGTTATAGCTTTTGGCAAAGGTTGCCAAGAAATAATGGATGTGCAAAGCCAACTCCTTTTTATTGGGAGTTCTGCCAGACATTTATAGAATTATGGTGGCAGAACGAGAAAGGGTTAGCAGACTAGTATTATCTCAAACTAGCACACCCGTAGGTGTCCCCTTCCCGTCCTACCGCTACGGGAAAGGAACGAGTGGCTACCACATATGAGTATTCCTCAGAAGGAATGGCTCTGATGCGGGAGATAATATACGGTCTGCTAAAACCGACTGGCAATGTGGCCAGCAGGCAAAGAATAGTGCCCAACCCTTTTGCAGTCAAGCACACAAAATGACATTTGTTTTAATTTAGATCATTAAAAAGTAAGGATAAATAATGCGTGAGTTATTGTTAAATGGGGGTTTATAAAATCAAAATATCACTGTTTGGGATTTTTATCTTCCACTAACATTATATACAAAGAATATGTTATTTTAATTTTCAATATCAATTAGTTGTTTTGCTAGAGCTTATTTATGCATTCATACAAATTAAAATTTATTTTATTACTAATGTCTTCTCTATTTATTACTTCATTCAGCCATGCTGGGGAATATCAGGATAAATTAGTTCAGTGTTTAAAAAGTTCAGTTACCGAACAAGACCGTAAGGATATGGTGCAATGGATGTTTTTTGGTTTTGCTGCGAAACAAGATTTAGCAAACTACGCAAAAATCTCAAGCGCAGATTTAGAACGTGTAGATCGCAGGGTTGCAAATATTTTTGATAAAATCATGACGCAAAGTTGTACTCAAGCGGTTACTGCAGTTGTAGAAAATGAAGGAACTAATGCGCTAACACAATCATTTGAGTATTTAGGGCGTTATGCAACGGAATCCATGAGTAATGATCAAAAAGTCGTACAAAGATTACAAAACTTTAGTAAGTATCAGGATCAAGAAAAATATAGAAAGGCGTTTCCACAGCTTCCCCATTAATCTGATTGAGATTTAAAATTAGTAATAGACCAAAGGTCTATTTAACATAATGGGTACCCAATAGAATATGACAATAAAATCCCTTTATAATTAATTATTTGGGATGATCTTCCAATATATTTCCACAAAGTGGCTAAAAGTTGGAAGCATAATTCTAAGAGAGCGCATCAATACTACAAAGAACATGAGCAAAAATAGAAAATGGGAGCTGAGTGCTCCCATTTTTTATCCGTATAAGGTGTATTACTTTGATTTTATAGAAATTTAATAAGTAAATATTCTTATTTATCTCTGAATTTCTCTATAAGCCACATAGTTATATATTCTAATCTAGACATGAATGGAAAATTCTCATTATGAACTTCATGAAAATTATAATTATTCTAATACAATCTACTGCTATATTCGGATGCACAGACTCATCGAAAACAGCATCTCAACATTTATCTGAAAAATCTAATGTCAAATATTATAAAGACACTTCTAAACAAGGGGATTTAGTTGTTTGGGGTATTTCATCAAATTTAATTTTAAAAACAGTTGTAGGTGATAAAACAAATATTGCAAAAGGTACTATTTTAAAGAGCCCTTTTCTTGGTCAGTTTCCTATTAACTTTATTCCTAAAATAAAAAATCTAAGTAAAAATGATACCATCGAAAATGTTGCAGACCCTGAAAATCCTATGCAATTTAACTTACTTTTGAATAATGCTAAAAATATAGAAATTAATAATTTCTATGATACAAGTCATCAAAACCAAGTAAAAGTAATAGTAGAAAATTTTAGTACTGCTGATCCAATATATTTAAGATATAAAAAAACACCACGAGAGTGGATAAATTATTTTACCTCTCAAGAAGTTATTAAAGATGAAGATTTATTCAAAAAATTTGAATTAGAATGTTACTCACTTAAGAATTTGAAAGCTCATATTTCTCGTTTTTATCATTGTATAGGAAATGCATCAGACTCCTATCATTCTGAATTTTTAATGACAATTGCTAAACAACATGATGGAAATAATCAAATTGTAGTGACTACAGAAGTTGAAACACCTCTATATCCAAATATAAGTATAAAATGGACAATGCCTTACGAATCATTAAAAGATTGGAAAAAGGTAGATAAAAATATCTGGCGTTTATTAAAAGCTTGGAATGTGCATAAATGAACTGACTCCCAATATTTAACCTAATTTTGATCAATTTAATATTATGGGCATTATCTAAATTATAAAAAAAGCCCCTGTTCTACAGAGGCTTTTTTCAATTCAACAACTTATTATTTATAAAACCAAGGTTTCTTTGGTGCAGTCCCAGTATATGCAGGACTAACCTTAATTGGACCCTGACCTTTTTCGCATTGTTGAACACCCCACTCACTCGGGCGAAAACGAGCATTAGCTCCATCAGGCTCAGGTTTACCAAATTCTTTTTGAATATCATAATCAATGAGAGGTATTTCAAGTAGTACGATGTCTCCACGAGAACAAGCGATGGTAGGACGTTTCGTATCGTAAACCCATTTACCATAACCATTTCCCTCATTAGGATCAAAGCGCATAACTGGACCTATTTGCTGATCCCACGCTAATTCGATTCGAGGAGGCTCCATCGCAGTTACCCACATTCCTGCAACCTGTACAGGATGAGGAAAACGTAAAGCCTCTAATCCACGTAAGCTAAAGGGTACTTGTGGCTCGCCGTTGTCAAAAGCATCGTAACGACTAATTAAACTCCCTTTAGGAATCAACAGTTCACCATATTGGGCATCTTGAGATAAAACGAAATGGCTGCGACTTTCCTTGTAATGCTCCTTAAGTGCAATCTCATACTCTACCGATGCACTCATATAAAATAAGTAACCTGCCCACAGGTCACAGATCAATGCCACTAGCGTAATAAATAATGTCTTTTTAGAAAAAAAACTCACAGGCTTTTGAGCCTTCTTTCGCCAAAAGAATAGTGCTTTCACTAATAGGCCTAGTGTTAGTACAACACCAATCAATGGCGCAATAAACAACAGAAAAATTGCAAAAACCGAGAATGTCTGTACAGGTATCATAATTATTAAATCTTTAGCTTCATTTTTTCCAAAGGTGGGTCGCCAAGAAAATTGTATATACGTGTATTAAAAACAAGCTTTATGATTCACAGACACTATTTTATAGCGTTAGCATTTTCACATACTAAATTAAGCATAGCTAAATCATTCTCACCCGTGGCTTTCATTACTTCACTCTTTTTATCGCTCTTGTACTTAAGTTCACCATTATTTTTATCACCAATCATAAAGTCTAAAATCTGTATCGTCTTGTGTGAACAGTCAAAAGCCATATGAAATTGTGCAATATTATCTTTATCAAAATCACCTGTATAAAACTTTGTTTCGGGTACGCCAACTAGTTTTCTGGTAGCAGTAATTTTAAATTTACTTTTACTTGGTAAATAAAATTCGATTGAATCTAGTTCAAAAGCATAAGCGATATCTTCTTGTTGATAATAAACTTCTTCTGCTTGAATACTATTTGAAAAAGCTGCACAGATAGCGAAAATTAGGCTAAAAATTGTTTTTTTCATTTACTAAAACTCATACATGTTTTTTTGTTGCCTGATTTTATATAAATGAAAGGTCTATGAATATAAAAAACATTTGTTATTAAGTGATATATAACGTTAATATATCTTTTGAATAAAAGTATCCCCCTTCTAAAAGAGGTTTATATGTTGGAGATAGTAATCATCTGATAATCACTCTCAATTTTTATTATTGAGTTGATTATCAATGTCGCAATTTTTCTGTGGTCATATTTCTGATCACCTCTATTTGCACGTTTGATTATTATCAAGGCTCCAACATGAATCTTTCAAAGTTCGAACAACGAACTCTCCATGTCCTTGCCAAAGGCGGACATATTAAATACCAACGTGACGCATCAGGCACAGTCTATTTCGTTGAATGCTATACACGAGAAGGTTTCGTGCTATCTGATTGTTCCTTAGATGTGTTTAAAAAGCTAAAAGCAAAACGTTTAATCAAATCTAAAAATAGCCAACCTTATCAAATTACATTGTTAGGGCTTCAGACTGTCCGCCCTCAACTAGACAACCGTTGATATAAGTTGCTATTTATTAAGAGAAAGAAAAATATGAATATTACAATTCGAGATGAACAACCCGAAGATATTAAAAATATCGAAGCGTTGACGAAAGCCGCGTTCTTAAATGAAGAGCATTCTAGTCATACTGAACAATTTATTGTGAATAGCCTTCGGAAACATAAGCAACTCACGATCTCTTTGGTTGCTATAGAAGATGGCTTAATTGTAGGTCATGTGGCTATTTCACCAGTTACAATCACGTCAGGTGAAACTGGTTGGTATGGCCTAGGCCCTATTTCTGTATGTCCAAAGAAACAAGGAATTGGCATTGGTTCTCTTTTAATGAATGCAGCTCTTCAAAAGTTAAAAGAATTAGGCGGAAAAGGTTGCGTTCTATTAGGTGATCCAAATTATTACAGTCGATTTGGTTTTAAATCATACCCTGATTTAAATTTACCTAATGTACCAAATGAATACTTTCAAGCTATAAGTTTCAGCAATCATATTCCTTCAGGAGAAGTTACTTATCATGAAGCATTTATGGCAACTGAATAAATAAGTTCGCTTACAACACATAGTAAAAAGCCTCTGTTTCTACAGAGGCTTTTTTTCAATTCAACAATTTATTATTTATGAACCCAAGGCACAGCCGGTGAACCAATCCAAGCAGATTTAGCCGGAATATTTTCACCTTTCATGACTAATGTTAATGGGCCTAGCACAGCATGGTTACTCACGTTTGCATTATACAAAATAATACTACGTGTATTTACCACAACATCGTTACCAATATTCACTTGTCCGATTTTCATAATACGGTCTTCAAACAAGTGAGTTTGTGGACCCGAGAAGCTATTAAACTCAGCACGGTCACCAATGCTTACACAGTCAAACTCTGTAATATCAGCCGTATCCATATAGACGTCTTTACCAATACGAACACCTAAAATACGCAAGAAGAATGGCAACATTGGCGTTCCTCTTAAGTAGTTTAAGAAGTTAGGAATCGCAACTGACTCATATAAGCTTGTAATCCCTTCGCTCAACCATACAAACATAGTCCACATAGGAGCTGAACGTGGCTCATAACGACCAATCAAAATCCACTTCAATAACGCAACAATAACGAAGCAGCCTACACCATAGAGCAAACCAGCAAGCGTTAAAGCTAACAAACCAGTTGGAATGTTGTATTTGTTAATAACATCAATAATCTCAAGCACGATCATATAACCTACACCAATCGCAAGAGCGGCAGGTAATACAACACGAAGACCTTCAATAAAACCACGCATTAAACGGCGTTTGATACTTGGTAAGAATGTTAAATGATCTGGATATTTCTCAGCAGCTTCACGTGCAGGCAGCAATAACGGTGGTGAACCAAACCAAGTTTGACCATCGTACATTTCAACGTTATCAGGTGTCTTAGATTGCACACCAATCAAGACATTGTCAGGCAACACAGTACCATCAGCAATATAAGCACTGTTTCCGACAAAACTACGGTTACCGATAGTCGTCGATTTCAAAGTCATCCAGCCGCCTTTGATTTCTTCATCACCTAGCATTACAGCATCGGCAATAAAGCTTTCTTCACCCAAAGTCAGCATTTCTGGAATAACACCGTTTGCGGTAGAAATTTCAGTATTTTTACCTACTTTTGCACCGAGCATACGGAACCATGTTGGCGCATAAATGGTCGCAAACAAGCCATGCAAGGTTTGTAAGCTTGTTTCCAAGATTTGAGACGCAAACCATTTACGGTAATACGTACCGCCATGAACCGCATACCTTCCTGTTTCAAGACGAGGCAATGCAACTTTACGAATGACTGAAGAGATCACAGCAGTAATCATCATCATCATTGCACTAGCTGGGATCGCTAAAATGAAGTAGTACAGTGCGATTTGTAAATGTTCATTCGGGTTAATATTAAATACGTTTGCATCTAACCAGTCGACCAACAGGAAGCTTGGGAAAATTGGAATAAAGAACAAACACGCAATAATTAACGCACTAATTCCATAATATGCATATTCTGCAATTTTACGAATAAACGATAATTTTGGACGCTCTGGTAATTTATCGTGATCATCTACATGCCCAATTTTCTTCGCAGGTGTACCATCCCAGATTTCTCCAGCTGGTACCACTGTGTCATATTCAATTGAAGTTAAGGCATTTACATGAGCTTGTTTTTCCAACACTGTATTTTCTTCTAATACAGCATAAGAGCCCACATAACTGTCTTCTTTTAAGTGAATTGAACCTAACACCAAGTGACCATGTTCGACTTTGGCATTCTCTAAGTTTACTTGAGAGCCAATGCTCACCCCATCTTCAACAGTAAGTAAAGACGGCATACGAATATGCACTGAACTAATGGTGACATCATGGCCGATTTTCGCACCAAGCGCTTTCAAATATAAGTTAAGTAAAGTCGAGCCTGATAAAAGATAGACTGGTGAAATGTTGCTAATACGGTCTGCTAACCACCAACGGAAATAGGTTAATCCCCATAATGGATATTGCCCTGCACCAACGCCCATCATTAATAGTCGTTTTACCGTAATTGAAACCACAAAACTGGCAATAATTACGCTGATATAAACCAATAAAGACATCGCGATTGCATTTGGAATACTATCTCGTGTTCCACCGGTAAAATAATGATAGGTAAAGAATGGCGCTAACCACTGCAAAATGTTAATCGAAATTAAAACTGGAATAGTAATAAACTGAGCAATACCACATAACCACTTATAAGTTTGATTACGAGGGTTATCTTGTCCAATCTGGCTATCAAATACAGTAGGCGTTGGTTGCTCTAGCATGAGTGCAGCAATTGCCCCAACCCTTCTCGCTTGATATAAGTTTTGAATAGTTAAGTGGCTATATTCCGGATGTTCACGTAGGTTCGAAATTAAAACCGCCGCTAGAAGTGAATGCCCACCTAGGTCATCAAAGAAATCTGAGTCGAGTTTAATCGGCATGTTTGGAAACAAGCGATTTAAAATACCAAATAAAACTTCTTCGGCCGGGTTCTGTGGTTGGTCAGATTCACTACGGTCAATCACACTCGTAAGTGGTCGTGCTTTTAAAGCCTTACGGTCAATTTTTCCTGACAATAAACGCGGAACTTCTTCAATAATTTCAAAACGGTTTGGCACCATATAAGGTGGTAATCGTTGGCTGAGATTATGGCGAATCTCTTTAATTTCGATTGCTTTCTTTGCATCAATTTCTGGTGCAATAAACGCAATGAGCTGGTCAATACCGTCTTCAGGACGAAGTATAACTGCCGCAGTACCAATACCTTCAATATCGCAAAGCGCAGCTTCGATCTCACCGAGTTCAACACGGAAACCACGAATTTTTACCTGATCGTCGGCACGTCCCAAGCAATGTACTTGTCCAAATTCATCAATTTTAGCCAAGTCACCAGTACGATAGAGCGATTGTTCATCTGGACCTTCTGCCCAAGGGTTTTGAATAAACTTATCAGCCGTTAAATCAGGTCTGCCTAAATATCCTTCTGCCACACTTGGCCCGAAAATACAGAGCTCACCTGTTTCACCTTGGGGTAGTAATTCTCTTTCAGCGTTTATGACCAACATGCCATAGTTTGGTAAAGGCTTACCAATGGTAACAAGTTTGCCACGCTCCAATGCCTCAAGACTTGCCGTAACCGTAGTCTCAGTTGGACCATACGTATTAAACATTTTGTGATGAGGCAATGCCCAACGGTCAACCAGTGAATCCGGGCACATTTCCCCACCTAAGTTAATAATTCTTAAGTTAGGTACATCTTCTGGGAATAAAGCAAGTAAAGTCGGTACAGCATGTAATACGGTAATGTTTTCTTGCTTTAATGTTTGGCATAAACGTTCAGGGTCACTCACAAGTGACTTAGGTGCAATCCACAATGTTGCACCAACCAAGTAAGAAAGCCAGATCTCTTCAAACGACATGTCAAAAGCAACAGAAAAGCCTTGATAGACTTTATCTTGCTCTTCAATACCCAAAACATTATTTTCACTACGTAAAAAGTGGCAAATATTTCTTTGGGTAATCACGATCCCTTTCGGCTTACCTGTTGAACCGGATGTATAAATGATATACGCAGGTTGTTCTGGGGTCGTTTTAGCTAAAGGGATATTTTCACTAAGCGGCTTTTGCAATTCAGTATTGGTCCACTTTGTTTGTGGTACTTCATCTAAATGTGCATACCATTCATCTGTAGTAATCATTCCTACAGCTTCGGCATCTTCAAGACAAACTGCTATACGGTCAGCCGGCGTATCCATATCAAATGGAAGCCATGCTGCACCACTTAAACAAATTGCCAACTGAGCTTTTAAAAGCTCAATACCACGAGGCAACCATAACCCAACAATATGACCTGGTTTTACCCCTCTTATCGTCAAATGCTGAGCCATGATTAAAGCTTGCTGATATAACTCACCATAACTCAACGTTTTATCTGCTTCAATTAAAGCCGTCTTATCAGGAAGAGTTTGTGCAGTATGGACAAAAATATCGGCCAAGACTTCATGCTGCAAAAATTCCGGATGATACTTTCCACGAATAATATTATTCGTGTTTGTTACAAACTGGTTCATTTTTATACTCTCTTTAATTTTCTGATTTGGCTCAAATGAAGTCATGTTTGTTTTTGTGACCCATTAAAGAAATCAAGATATGTCATAAATTAAATAATTGAACTTAAATCAAGATTAAAGTTTTAGTTTTAAAGTCTATTTAATAATATATAAATTCCGATTGTTTAGGCTCATTTTTTCTAAAAAAATTAAGCTCTTAGCTACAATATTTTAATTTCACCACACTCATCAGGATGAAAAACGTA
This sequence comes from Acinetobacter sp. 1566109, assembly GCF_000582255.1. Taxonomy (NCBI): domain Bacteria; kingdom Pseudomonadati; phylum Pseudomonadota; class Gammaproteobacteria; order Moraxellales; family Moraxellaceae; genus Acinetobacter; species Acinetobacter sp. 1566109. Next base: position 9,307 of record NZ_JEYB01000092.1, read on the forward strand.
CAAAAACAGCCAAGTAAAAACCTATAATTCACAAGATTTATATAACTCTAATTTTAATAAAACTAATAAATGCTATCCGATATACAAATTCTCCATATTTTAAACTTAATTGATTCATTGTGAACATTTAAAAAGTCCTAAAATGGAAAATTCTATTTAAATTTTTAGAGGGTATTTAATTATTAACAATATATTAAAGTCATTATGAGTCATTTCTATTTATCTTATATTTTTATCTGTATTTTTCTAAAAAACCTTTGCGATTGCTTAACTCAAGCTTACATATGTTTAATATCGTTTAGTTATGAGGGAACACTCCCTATTTTGCGCTGCAAGTATTGTTTGTTTATATAGAATCTCAAACATATGAAGAATGAGAGCTGCTGTTACGTTTAAGCAGGTCGAAGTCCCTTCATTTATAATACATTGAAAATAGACTTAAGAACTTAAATAGTAGGGATCATATGAGTCAACACATAATAAACCCAGAAGACATTCCCCTAGCATTTCAAGCCGCTTGGAATAATCATGATATGAAGGCCTTTGCAGCGCTTTTTCATCAAGATGCGACTTTTGTTAATCGTTTCGGTCATTACGTTAAAGGCATTGATGAAATTATTGCTCTTCACCAGCCTATTCATGACACCATCTATAGCGATTCAACACTAGAGAATGAACTCATAGACGTCACCTCTTTAACTAATGATATCTGTATTTCACATTTTTGGAGTCGTCTAACCGCAGGCTTAGCTCATCCCCAGGGTCCCCATCAAATTGATACCCTCCTTCTCACCGTCCTTGTTAAGGAAAATAACTCTTGGTGTATTCAGGCGCTAGAAAATGTGACTTTAACGAACCCACGCACAGGAGAGATCATACTTAGAAATTTATGAAACAGAGCAATATAATTTTTTAAGTAATTTATAGACATAAAAAAAGCCCTTGTCATTAACAAGGGCTTTTAAGAATTTTGGCGGAAGCGGTGAGATTCGAACTCACGGAGGACTCACACCCTCGTCGGTTTTCAAGACCGGTGCA
>NZ_JEYB01000093.1:0-10008 GCF_000582255.1 Acinetobacter sp. 1566109
AAAAAACCGATCAAATACATAAAAACATACTGTTTTACCTATTCATTGTTTTCACGTACTATGCATCTATTGAAAGAATTTGGATGCATTGGAGTAAAAACAGATGTTAGATCAAAACATTAAAACTCAATTAAAAGCTTACCTAGAACGTTTAGAAAGTCCAATCGAATTAGTTGCTGCTTTGGATGAATCAGATAAAGCTGCCCAAATTAAAGAATTAGTAACTGAAATTGCTGAGCTTTCTGAAAAAGTAACAGCCCGTTTTGACGGTAACAATACACGTCGTCCAAGCTTTGGTGTGGCTAAAGCAGGTGAACAGCCTCGTGTATTCTTTGCAGGCTTACCAATGGGCCATGAGTTTACATCTTTGATCTTGGCACTGTTACAAGTGTCTGGCTATGCACCTAAGGTGTCAGATGAGGTTTTAAATCAAATTAAAGGTTTAAACCTCAAAGCCAACTTTGATGTATTCGTATCACTTAGCTGTCATAACTGTCCTGACGTGGTACAGGCGCTTAACCTGATTGCCATTTATAACCCGAACACTACGGCAACCATGATTGATGGTGCATTCTTCCAAGACGAAGTGGAACAACGCAAAATCATGGCTGTGCCAATGGTGTTCCAGGACAATGAACACATTGGTCAAGGTCGTATGACGCTTGAAGAGATTGTGGCAAAACTTGACACCAACTCGGCTGAAAAAGACGCAGCAGCACTCAATGCCAAAGATGCGTTTGATGTATTGGTGATTGGTGGTGGACCTGCAGGTGCAACAGCTGCAATCTATGCAGCACGTAAAGGTATTAACACCGGTATTGTAGCTGAACGCTTTGGTGGTCAGGTCATGGATACCATGGACATTGAAAACTTCACTTCTGTGCAAAAGACTCAAGGTCCTAAGTTTGCTGCCGAGATGGAAGCACACGTTCGTGAATATGATGTTGATATCATGAACCTACAACGTGTTAGCAAAATCACAGGTGCCAACCAAACAGCAAATGGCTTGGTTGAAGTTGAACTTGAAAACGGTGCAAAACTTGAATCGAAAACTGTGATCCTTTCAACAGGAGCACGTTGGAGAGAAATGAATGTACCGGGTGAAGCTGAATACCGTACCCGTGGTGTCGCATACTGCCCACACTGTGATGGTCCATTGTTCAAAGGCAAACGTGTCGCGGTGATTGGTGGTGGTAACTCAGGTGTTGAAGCTGCAATTGACCTTGCAGGGATTGTTGAGCATGTGACTCTGGTTGAGTTTGATACCAAACTTCGTGCAGACCAAGTTTTACAAAACAAATTGCATAGCTTGCCGAACACCACTGTAATTATGAATGCCTTAAGTACAGAAGTGTTAGGTGATGGATCACAAGTGACTGGTCTTAAATATAAAGACCGTGCGACTGATGAAGAGCATGTGGTAGAACTTGCAGGGATCTTTGTACAGATTGGTTTATTGCCAAACACTGACTTCTTAAAAGACAGTGAGGTTGAGTTAACCAACCGTGGTGAGATCATTGTGAATGACCGCAACGAAACCAATGTACAAGGTGTGTTTGCTGCGGGTGACTGTACCACTGTGCCTTACAAACAAATCATTATTGCTACAGGTGAAGGCGCTAAAGCATCACTCTCTGCGTTTGATTACATCATCCGTTCTGGGCAATAAAACTGGTTAAATCCTGTTATCGAGCGAAAGCCTAGCATTGCAAAATGCTAGGCTTTTTTAATGTTGAAGTTACAACTTTTTAACAATTTTTGATCTTTATTAATCAGTTACTTTATGTTTATATTTTAGACATCCATAATTTTGGATGCCATGAATTAGAAGGAAAAACACAATGAATAAATTACTTGTTGCTTTAGGTCTTGCTGCGACTGTTGCCCTTGTTGGTTGTAATAAAGAGAAAGCTCCAGAAACTGGTGCGACTACAGGTGAACATTTAGAAAATGCTGCTAAACAAGCAACAGCAGATATTAAATCTGCTGGTGACAAAGCTGCGAGCGATATTGCAACTGCTACAGACAACGCTACAGCTAAGATTGATGCTGCTGCTGACCACGCTGCCGATACTACTGCAAATGCTGCTGCACAAACTGAAGCGACTGCGCGTAAAGCAACTGCTGATACAGCTCAAGCTGTTGAACATGCAGCTGCTGATGTAAAAGAAAAAGCTCAACACTAAGTTATATTCAATATTAAAAAAGCCCCTATTGATTAGGGGCTTTTTTAATGCATCTAAAAGCTTATGAAATTAAACCTTCATCACGCATCGCGATTTGTACAGATTGACGTTCTGCAACTTTATTACGTAGTGCAATAATATTTTTATATGGCGTTAGATCATGCTCAATTGAATTTGACCAATTTGTTAATACAAATAAGTATGCATCTGCTGGACCAAAATTATCATTTACTAAATAGTCATAATCTGACTCAGCCAAATAATTATCGATATATTTTAAAAGACGGTCGATTTCTGCGTAAGCTTTGGTTTTTTCATCGTTTGTTAATGGCGCCCCAAAAAATACTGCGTATGCATCATGCAGTTCAGAATTTAAATAGCCCAACCATTCCAACACTTTCGCACGGCCTAAGCCTGAAGGAGGAATCAAATCTTGTTTAGGATCATGCTGAGCAAGAAACGGTAAAATCGCCACGTTTTCCGTCAAAATCAAACCTGGGTTAATTTCTAAAGCTGGTACATAGCCCTTTGGATTAATTTCGTAATAATCTGCACCTTTTTCTGTTTTATGTGTTTTTAAATTTACTCGTTCTAAATCAAAATCAACATTAATTTCATTTAAAATAATATGTGCAGCTAAAGAACATGCGCCTGGCGAATAATATAATTTCATATCTGATCCTTCTTATCTTACATTAACGTTTTAAATTGCTTCTAAAAAACCTGCAAGGTTTGTACAATTCCTTAATTGTAAAAAAGCGTAAATTTATAAATTACTTACACTACCTAATATTCTTGAAAAGTTTGACCTTGCAAGTTGTCTTACGTGACGATTGTTTAAAATATGATAAAACACATTCCTATCACGCATTTTTTACCGTTAATTACGTTTAAAAAGTTGGCTAATCCATTCCACTAATTGGTTTAGGAAATCCAAAATAGGATTTTTGTTGCCATTATCAGGATGACTTGAATCTTTACCATTTAAATCTAGATCGACAATGACAGGATCATGGTCCGAAGAACGATAAGCATCTTCACCATAAAACAGAGCCTTTTGCTCATCAGTTTTATATTCTTCGTTGTAATCTAGGACAGTTGGTTCATCTGCATTGATATGCCAAGCAAAAGTACGCACTACTTTTGGATATAAATCTGCATCGGCAATTGCATGGTCTAAGTTACCCGCTCCCCCATTACCATTTGCATCACTTGCCACACCAAACACATAGCTATATGCCTGAGCGCCTTGTCCAACCTTAGCATCATTGAGGAGAACCTTATAGTTAGCTTTTTCAAAAGCTAAAATTGGTGCTTCTTTTGCATAGCTATTCATGTCTCCAACGAGTAAAGCATTTTGCTTAGGAACTTGAGTTGGATTTTTCGCTAGCCACTGCACAATTTGGTCAACTGCTTTCACACGGGTTGGATTCCAACATCCTTGACCATCATTTTGATCGGCATCAGTAGAGTTAGCATCTACTCCTGTACAACCTTTTGACTTCAAATGGTTTGGAATAACGGTAAACGTTTTATTACCACGAACAGCCTGGAAAGTTTGTGCTAAGGTTGTTCGGTTTTTATCACCCAAATCAAGCACAACAGGTTTGTTTAAAGGCTTAACACGCTTGCTGTTATAAATAATCGCAACAGCAATAACATCACCACCTAAACGATCCAAATTTTCAGGAATAACATATTTCCAATCAGGACCTAATGCACTGGTTAAATGAGCAATTGCGCTGTTTGGACCATAACCATTGTTAGCAATTTCCATCAAACCGTATACGTCAGCATCAATCGCTTTTAATGCACTCACAATTTTACGGTGCTGTTTATCAAACTCTGCTTGTGTGTTTGCACTACGCTCTGTTGGGAAACCTGTTGCACCATTGTCATAGTTCAAAACGTTAAATGAAGCTACACGAATATGATTGGCATTTTTTGTAATGACACTCTGGCGTGGATTTGTTTGAGTAACAACTTCTGGTTGCGTACGTCCAAGCACTGGCTGTACTCGCCAACCATTAAAACGATACTCTAAAATCCCTTCAACATTTTTAAGCTGATAGCCAGAACGCAATGTATTGGCAGCACTAAAATTTGTTGGTAACCATGGCGTACGGTTTTGATTGTTATAACCATCATCAAAGATAATTTTCGATAATAAATTTTTCTGGGCTAAAGCTTTTGCTTCTGGCGACAAGGCAGGATATAAGTTGGTTGGAATATATAAACGGCCTAAACTTAAAGATAACTCACCATAACGACCATAATTATAGTTTTCACTTATCGTTAAAGTCTGAGGTAATTTAACCAACATTCCTTGATAGCGCTGTGGAGAATTGGTTGAACCGCCTGTTAAGCTGGTAAATGGCAACTCTAGACTAATTGGCTGAACCTGATTTGCCATATTAGTATTACAGGTCTGAATATCTTGTTGTAATTGGTCGATCTGTAGTTGATTTTGATAGCTTGTTAAACGACCACGTAAGATGACTTCATCACCAACTTGGCCACCTTTTACCGTGCTGCTATTTGGAATATAAACAAAAATGGCATTGCTTACATTTGCACGTGCTTTAGTGTCAGGTGTTTGAACATAAAAGCCTGAAAAACCATTAGCATAACGATAGTCAGCAGTAATTACACCACGTACTGTATAAGTTTGATTTTGTGTGGAAGATGCTAAATCGGCAATTGGTGTATCTGAGCTTGAACAACTGACCGTTTGCACAGGCAGCTGAGTCGTAGAACCCGATAGATTTGAAAAATCATTTCGGTTTGCCCATGCTGACCATGAATGATCCAAATCAAATGCTGCGGTTGGGTCAATACTTAAAGCTGGATTTTCAGTTTCAATACGCTTAAAACTATTTCCTAAACTTGAAACGGCTGTTCCCCAACCTGCCTCTGGTCGTTCACCAATACGCCCAAAACGATCGACAGGTGTGCCTTTATAAACGAGCACAACTGCATCATCACCATTAAAAGATAACGCAGCAACCTGATTTACTTTATTGCCAAGTTCTGTCTGTAACTCTGAGCGACCTACTAAAAACTTCTGTTTACTTGGAAGCGTACCTTGTAAACGGAAAGTCGCTGTCTTTGCAGTGCCACCATTATTAAACTGTTGAATCTCATAATCGGCTAAGTTAACTGTAGTACCATCTGGGTTATAAATTTCTAAACCCTTTTTATTACTACTGCCATCAACATACTGACTAAACATGAGCTGCGCCTGAGCAACAGAGCTATATGAAAATGCACCAAATGCACTTAAAAAAACCGAAAGTGTTCTTAACTGAAAAGTTTTCATGAGTAAAATTGTTCATGTGAGTTTTAATTAGTCTCTTAGATTAAATATTGATCATGACATCTACATGAAGAAAAACACCGAAATATTTGACTTGACCACCTGAAGACTTAAAATACCGCATTTGAATTTCAATATTGCCAAGGTTATGTCGATCGATCAGTTAGAAACGCAAATTGCAGACTTAGACAATTTGCCTGAACACCGTGAAATTGTGACGTTTATGCGTCGTTCAGCACCACTTAATACGTCTCAACGCACGGCATTAGAACAACATCGCGATTTAATTTTGGAATATCCTGTTGGTGACTTACGTCAACACTTTGAACATCCAGAGCGCCCTTTAACTGTTGAAATCGGTTTTGGGATGGGCCGCTCTTTAGTTCTTATGGCTAAAGCAAATCCTGAACGTAACTATGTAGGCATTGAGGTACACGTACCTGGTATTGCCCAATGTTTATATGAAGCAGGTATAGCAGAACTTAAAAACTTACGTGTACTCGATGCAGACGCGATTCAAGTTTTACGTGAAATGCCAGACAACAGTATCAACTGCGTACAACTTTACTTCCCAGACCCTTGGCAAAAGAAACGTCATTTCAAACGCCGTTTTGTTATTCATGAGCGTATGCAACTGGTCGAACAGAAACTTGAGCTTGGTGGTACATTCCACGCTGCAACAGACTGGGAACCGTATGCAGAATGGATGCTTGATGTACTAGACAACCGTCCAAACCTTGAAAACTTAGCGGGTAAAGGCAATAGCTACCCTCGTCCAGACTGGCGCCCAGTGACTAAGTTTGAACGCCGTGGTATTGAGTCGGGTCATAAGATTAATGACTTTATCTTTAAAAAGATTAAGTAAATAATAAAAAAGGCTTAGTAATAAACTAGGCCTTTTCTTTTTAATATCAAAAATAAACATATATCTTATCTATTCTATTTCCACTTATTAATTAATGATTGCCAATCTAAACGAATCTAGCTATTTATAGAGATTGGTACTTGCCATACTAAAAAATACTAAGGAAAACCCATGTTAAAAATTTTAGGGCGTGATAACTCCATTAATGTTCGCAAAGTCTTATGGCTGTGTGAAGAATTAAATCTTGAATATGAAAGAGAAGATTGGGGACGAGGCTTTCGCTCTGCTCAATCACCTGAATATTTACAATTAAATCCAAATGGTCAAATTCCTGTTGTTTTAGATGGCGATTTAGTCCTTTGGCAGTCCAACAGTATTATCCGTTATCTCGCCAATGCTTACGATAAAGAGCATAAGCTTTACCCTACTCAAGCAAAAGAAAGGTTCTTTGTTGACCAGTGGCTTGATTGGCAAGCGATCGAGCTAAATAACAGCTGGACTTATACGATTATGTCTCTACTTAGACATTCACCAGATCATCAAGACCCTAACTTATTGCAACAAGGTATTGAGAACTGGAATCATCATATGCAGATTCTTGACCAACAACTTGCAAAAACTCAAGCCTATGTTGCAGGTACTGAGTTTACTCTAGCGGATATTCCAATTGGTCTATCTGTACAACGCTGGAAGGCCACTCCTTTTGACCATCCAACACTTAAACATGTCGACCAATATTTTGAACTATTAAATCAGCGTGCTGGCTTCTTAAAATGGGGCAATAACGGCGAACCTTAATTTTTAAATAAGTTTTAAGCCGAGTGATGGCGCTTCACGATGCCATCACTTAAAAGTTGATAGACCTGTTTTAAGTCATCCCTATTTGCTTGAGTTAATAGACCCTCATGCATTGCCAAGATATTTTCATCTCCCCTTACCGCAGGCCCAGTTTGCATTTGTTTCGGATCATTTTCAGTGGCTTTTTTTGCTGTTTCTACCATTAATGGATAAAGCAAGCGAAAGTCGACTTGTTCTGCATCTACAATCTGTTTAGCCATATCAAAACAGTAGTTACTAAAATTACAAGCAAATACAGCCGCTAAATGTAAAGTTAAACGCTGTTTTGAGGTGTATTGATATACTCGATTACTTAGGCTATTTGCTAAATCAGAAAGTATGACTAAATCGTTTTTATTAGTCGCCTCTACAAATAATGGTGTGGCTTTCCAATCAACGTCTCTTTCAAAACTAAAAGTCTGTAAAGGATAAAACACCCCAGCTTTTTTATGAATATTACTAATAACTTCAATATTGGTACTACCCGAAGTATGAACCATAAGCGTTTCTGGAAATAACGCGTGTACTTGCATTGTAAGTTCACTAATAGCACTGTCTGAAACAGCTAAAATAATTAAGTCACTCGCTTGAAACTCTTGAAGAGACTGACATGCTTTTGCTTGAATTTGTTCTGCAAATTTCTGGGTTTTCTCAAAATCACGCGCATAGACTTGTGCGATGTTATGCCCCTTAGCCAAAAGTGCCTTTGCCAAATGAAAAGCAACACGGCCACTTCCTAACAAACTGATTTTCATACCAACCCAACAATATTGATCTTTATAAAAAAAGCTTCTCAAAATGAGAAGCTTTTTTCAAATCAGAATTCAATAAAATCAAACTTTTTTGTGAATCTATTGATTATTGAGCTACTGAAAACTCAATACGGCGGTTTTTAAAGCGTCCTTCTTCAGTTGTGTTTTCTGCAACAGGGTTTTCTGAACCATGAGCTTCAGCAACAAGTTTAGATGCATCTACGCCTTTAGAAACCAAGTAATCTACGACAGCTTGAGCACGGCGTTGAGAAAGTGCTTTATTGGCAGCAGCATTACCTGTTGAGTCTGTATGACCACCTACATTTAATTTCACACTAGTCACTTTATTTAACAGTGTTGCAGCTTGGTCAAGAATGGCTTTATTGTCTGCTGGAATTTCACTTGAACCACTCGCGAAGTTAATGATTTGCAAGTTAAGCGCTTTAACTAGAGCATTTACATCTACATTGTTCGGGTCAATTGAGCCTAAAGCAGTTTGTGAAGCAGTTAAGCTATTACTTACAGATTGCTCAGCTGTTTGTGGTGCAGCTGAAACAACTTCAGTATGAGGAACGAGTGCTTTTACTTTTGCAGTTAAAGCTTCTAAAGCTGCGGCATCACCTGCTTTCAAAGTGATTTTGTCACCAACCCATTCTAAAGACGCGTTAGGAACTCCTTTTAAGGCACCGAGCACACCTGCTAACGCATCTTTATCGGTAAATGCAGCAGCATAAGTTTGACTGGTATCAACATTACAGTCTTTAGTCCCTGAAAGAACTTTTTTAACTTGCGTTTGTAAAGTTGCCAAGAAGCCCTGATCACCAATGCCTGCCTGACATTGACTTACTGCTCCTTTATCGTCCGTACTTAAAGTTAAAGTAGCAGGTGCAGCTGCTGCGGCCGCTACACCACTTGCAGGAGTAGTCTCGGGTACAGGTGTAGCTTCTTTATGCTGGCAAGAGCGCCATAACCAAGCAATTAATAAACCAAGAATAATAAGCGCAATAATCGGTAAGAAACCACGAGATTTACCAGTCGTTTCCGTTGCCGCTGCAAGCGGAGGTGCAGTTGATGTAGTTACTGATGATAAACCCGCACCAATACCCAATGGAGCTAATAAGCCGACTGCCCACCCTGGTAAATATGAACGAATCGTTTCCGCATGTTGACGTAAATAGTTCACAATGCTTTGTTGATCGCTTCCAGCGACTTCAGAAATCGTATTAAGACTGGGTTTGATCGCACTATTGAGTGTACTTTCAATCTCGGCAGATGGTGCAGTGCCACTTAGGTGTGTTAGTACCGTATTTTTAATTTGGTCATTATGAGAAAAAAGATCGGATAATGATGGAGCTAAACTGTTTTTTAACTGTCCAATAAGATCAGGTTTAGCAGCTAATAATGAAAGTAGAATTGGATAAAACTTAGAGAGAGCCTGTAAATTATTTTGTGTAAGTTCCATTTTTTATAAATGATCTTTTAATCGATCATCGAACTGAATCGTAAACCAATTCATTGCTAAACGCCAATTTTGAATTGGCATCGTCCATTTCTTCGCAGCATTTGATGTTGCTAAGTAAATGACCTTCTTTACTGAGTCATCAGATGAAAAGATTTTCCTTTTCTTCGTTGAATGGCGTATTACGCTATTCAACGACTCAATCGCATTTGTTGTATAAATAGCATGACGTATTTCGGCTGGATAGCTAAAGATCGTTCGGATATTTTCCCAATTGGCCCGCCAGGATTCTCCAATTTTGGGATACTGGTGATTCCATTGATCACAGAAGATGTCTAGGGACTTTAAAGCATTTTCCTCTGTACTTGCCTGATAAATCGCTTTCAGACCCGACGTAACAGCCTTGTAGTCTTTCCAGCTTACAAATCTCAGGCTATTGCGTACAACATGCACAATACACAGTTGAATATCAGTATGAGGGTAAACAGAGGCTATCGCGTCAGGAAAGCCTTTTAATCCATCTACACAGGCAACAAGAATGTCCTGTACTCCTCGATTTTTTAGCTCTGTCATGACTGACAGCCAGAATTTGG
>NZ_JEYB01000094.1:0-9956 GCF_000582255.1 Acinetobacter sp. 1566109
GCGAATACTAGCATGAAAGTAGTCACTACAACTGTAGCCTCTTTTTAGAAAAGAGCTTTATCTCAATTCAATAAAGATAGGTAACTGATATTTAGAAAAATTAAATAATCAATTTTTATATCCTGTCGGATTTTGTTTTTGCCAATTCCAACTATCTTTTAACATATCTTCTAAACCATATTGCGGTTTCCAACCCAGCTCAGCAACAGCACGCGCATTATCGGCAAAAGAAGTGGCTACATCACCCGCTCGACGTGGTGAAAATTCAAAAGCTACAGCTACACCATTCACCTGTTCAAAGGTATTTTTAACTTGTAATACCGATGACCCATTCCCTGTGCCAATATTCCATGCACGGCAACCTTGCGCTTTTAAACGGTTATTGAGAGCGCATAAATGCGCATTCGCTAAGTCAACAACATGGATATAATCACGTACACCTGTCCCATCTACTGTGTCATAGTCATTGCCATAAATAGATAATTTTTCACGGCGACCAACAGCAACCTGTGTAACGTAAGGCATTAAATTATTTGGAATACCTTGTGGGTCTTCACCAATACGACCACTTTTATGTGCACCTACTGGATTAAAATAACGCAGTAACGCAATCGACCATTTAGAATTAGAAACAGACAACTTTTGTAATAATTGCTCAACGATTAATTTAGTGTAACCGTAATTATTACTAGGCATACCTGTAGGCATTTCTTCATTTAGTGGGGAAGTATTCGCTTCATCATATACTGTTGCAGATGAGCTAAACACAAGTGTATAGACACCTGCTTTCTCCATTGCCTTAACCAGTTGAATACTACCTGTAATATTATTGTCGAAATAAATAAGCGGTTTTTCTTGGCTTTCACCAACTGCTTTTAAACCTGCGAAATGGATCACTGCATCAATTGTATGATTTTGAAATACGCGATCAAGGTCATCTGCATTCCGGATATCCCCCTGTACAAAAGTTAAACTTTTTTGAGTGAGTTCCTGAACTCTATTTAAAGACTCTTCTGAACTATTTGAAAGATTATCAAAAGCAATGACTTCATGACCTGCATTCAAAAGCTCTACGCAAGTATGTGAACCAATATAGCCTGCACCACCAGTAACCAGAATTTTAGCCATCTATTTTTCCTAATAAAATTTTAATCAAGCCACGCGTTGAAGCATCGAGTGCTGAAAGATCATTTTGGGCACCATTTAAAATCGGGAGTAACTGGTCAGCAATCTGTTTACCTTTTTCAACTCCCCATTGATCAAACGGGTTAATGTTCCAAATTACAGACTGAACAAATACTTTATGCTCATATAAAGCAATCAACATTCCTAAACTATAAGGATTAAGCTCTTTTAAAAGTAATGTTGAACTTGGCTGGTTTCCTTCATATTGCTTATAAATAGGCAAACTCTCCAGTTCTTTTGTATCTAGAGCTTCGTTACCAAAAGCCAATAAACGTGACTGTGCTAAACAGTTTGAAAGTGCAAGATGATGTTGCTCAACTAATGCTTCAGCATTTTCTACATAAGTAAAATGATCTGCATTGTAACGTTGTATAGGGGCAATAAAATCACAACTTACTGCCTGAGTTCCTTGATGGAGTAACTGATAAAAGGCATGTTGAGCATTTGGCCCAACTTCACCCCATACAATTGGGCAAGTATCTAATTCAACTTTTTGTCCACCACGTTGTACCGATTTACCATTAGACTCCATTTCGAGCTGTTGCAAATAAGCTGCAAAATATTTTAAACGGCCATCATAAGGTAATACAGCATGGGTCTGAATATTTAAAAAGTTATTATTCCAGACGCCTAATAATGCCATAAGCACAGGTATGTTCTGCTCAAAACTTGTATTTTGGAAATGCTCATCAACAGCATGCGCACCAGCTAAAAGCTGTTGGAAACCTTCAACCCCAACTGACAATGCGATAGGTAACCCAATACACGACCAGAGGGAATAACGTCCACCAACCCAATCCCAAAGTAATAATTGATTTTCAGGAGCAATCCCCCACTCTGACATTTTGTTAGCTTTTGTAGAAACACCAATAAAATGGCTTTTTACCACGCGTTCGTGTTTCCCTAACGCTTTCTCAAGCCACTGTCGAACAGTTTGTGCATTGGATAAAGTATCAATAGTGCCAAATGACTTCGAAGAAATAATAAATAAAGTCGTTTCTGGACGTAGTTGATGCAGGAGGTCCGACAACTGGCTACCATCCATTGTTGATACGAAATGAACATTGAGTGGTTTAGCTGTTTTTACTTTAAAATCCGATAATGCATGGGTCACCATTTGAGGGCCTAAATCAGATCCCCCTACCCCAATATTAACGACATCTTGAATGACTTCACCTGTGGCGCCACGGTATTGTCCAGCATGGATTTTTTCAACCAACGCAAACATACGCTGCAATTGGCTATGGACCTTTTCAGTTAATTCCGGAAATTTAGAATATTCTAATGGTAAACGTAAAGCCCAATGCATTGCAGCACGCTGTTCGGTACAGTTGACTTTATCTTGAGAAAATAATCGTTCAATCCAGTGAGTCAATTGTTTAGTTTTTGCTAAAGCCACCAATTGCTCTAACACACTTTTAGTCACACGGTGCTTACTATAATCAAAAACCAGTTGATCGAACTTTACAGAATATTGCTGAAATCGATCGGGCTCTGATGCAAATAATTCTTTTATATGTAAATTTGAATTTTTCTCAACCAAAGAATGAAGCTGCGCGATAGGGGAAACTAGCTCTTTGGGAAACTTCTCGATAGATTTACTCATAATCGACCTACTCCTTCATAAGCAAAACCTTTAGATTTCACATATGCTGGATCATAAATATTACGCCCATCCAAAATAAGAGGATGCTGCATCAATTGTTGTAACTGTTTAAAGTCAGGACTCCAATACTGCTTCCATGCCGTGACTAAGCATAAAGCATGTGCTCCTTGTGCTGCTTCATATTGATCAGCGCATAAAATCAGGTCTTCTCGACTGCCATATAAAGCTGCAATTTCATCAAGAGCTTGCGGATCATGTAACCGTACTTTTACACCTTGGGCCCATAAAGCAGCCAATAAGATATGAATAGGTGAGTTATGTGTGCTTGGAGTGTTCTCTTTAAATGAAGCCCCCCAAATCGCAACAGTTTTTCCACTCAAGTCACAATGATAATAGTTCCATAATTTACGGAATAAAATTTCTTTTTGTTGTTCATTAATCGCCCATACTTGTTCTAGAAGACGGCTTTTCGCACCTGTTTCAGAAACCGTACTGGAGAGTGTTAAAATATCATGTGAAAAATTTTCACCGCCAAATCCAACACCTGCTGATAAATAAGCTGCGCCAATACGTGTATCTGCAGCAATGCCATGCTTTACATTGGCAATATCAATACCTAACTTTTCCGCAACTAGAGCAAGATCATTCATATAACTAATTCTAGTCGCCAACATGCCTGAAATGCTGAGCTTAGTAAATTCGGCATCTAAAATCGGCATAAATAAATATTGATAACTAAAACGGAAAAATGGACGTAATAACTCTTGCATTATGTCTTGAGCATAGCTTGATTCAACACCAACAATGACATGTTTTACATTGAGTACACTATTAATCGCATTACCCTCTTGAATCACGTCAGGGAAATAGACCCACTCGTCTTTAGGTAAATGTTGCTTTAATTTTTCTGTACCATGTAAACCAAAAGTTGAGCCATTAACCATTAACCTTGGATGAACAATTGGACGTTCACTTAACTTCTCAACCGTTTTTAACGCAAGTTCTATTTGTGTCGGGCTAAAACAAAATAAATAAACTTCAATATCTAAAGGAATTTGAGAAAAAGGACTTTCTGTTAAAAAACCTGCCTTTCTTTGTTTATTTAAATAATGATTAACTTCTTGATCTTGATATGAAAGTACAGATATATTTTCTTCACAGGTGACACTTGTACACCAATAGATCTGATTACCATATTCAGCTAGTAACGCTGCCATTACACCGGCGTGCAAGGTGGTTCCAAATACCGCGATTTTCATTGTACACCTGATTTTAATATTCTATAGAATTCTCTTCCCATTATGGGAAGAGAATATATTGAACAGCTCACATATTCATTATTTTTTACAAATACTTAAGTTGAGCTACAAAATTTATAATTTAAGTTCTTGAATCAACTGTTTAAAATCATTTCCTAATTTAGGATGTTCAACACCATAGTGTAGAACAGCTTTTAAATAACCAAGCTTACTACCACAGTCAAAGGTTTGACCTTGCATACGATAGGCTTCAACTACATCAGTCTGTTGCAGCATCGCAATTGCATCTGTTAGTTGAATTTCATTACCCGCACCTTTTGGTGTATTTTCGAGTAGTTCCATAATTCTTGCAGGTAAAACGTAGCGACCAACAACAGATAAATTAGACGGTGCAGAACCTACAGCAGGTTTTTCAACAATACCCTGCATAGCAATGCTTTCGCCTTCATTTGGGCTCTGTGCAACATCAACAATACCATATTGATCTACCAAGTGATCAGGCACAGCTTCTACCATTATCTGTGCCGCGTTACTTTCATCATAACGAGAAATCATACGCGATAAATCATTCTGCCCCGAACTATCTTTCACTAATACATCTGGTAATAGCACAGCAAAATCATCTTGTCCTACTACACTTTTCGCACATAAAACAGCATGCCCTAAGCCTAGAGGTTGAGGTTGTCGTACACTCACAACACTCACATGAGAAGGAACAATTTGCGTAATCTCTGCAAGCAAATCCAATTTCTTCTTTTCATTTAATATTGTTTCTAATTCAAAGTTTCGATCAAAATAATTTTCAATCGAAGCTTTTGAAGAGTGAGTCACTAAAATAATCTGTTCAATTCCTGCTTCCACCGCTTCACGCACTACATATTCAATAGCTGGGCGATCAACAACGGTAACCATTTCCTTTGGAATTGACTTACTTGCAGGTAAAAAACGCGTTCCTAAACCGGCTACTGGTAAAACTGCTTTTTTGATCATAAGAAATATTTCAAGATATAAAATTTACTTTACAGATGAGTCGACATTTTCTTGGACGTCATTACCTTTAAATAAAGATGGTCCTACATGTCCTGGTGCATTAATACCTTCGCGTCTTAACATCACTTTGACTGTTTTAAACATGATTTTAAAATCAACCCAAACACTATGATTGTCTACATACCAAACGTCACATTTAAACCGTTCTTCATAATCCAGTTCATTACGTCCACTGACCTGAGCTAAACCAGTCATTCCAGGACGTACTTCTAAGCGACGTGCTTGTTCTGGTGAATATAAAGCGACAAAGTCTTTTAACATTGGACGAGGACCCACCACACTCATATCACCTTTTAAGACATTAATAAGCTGTGGCATTTCATCTAAGCTAGTAGAACGCAACTTCTGCCCAAATGGAGTAATACGAGCCTCATCTGGCAATGGATTCCCCTGCGCATCAAAAGCATCCTTCATCGAACGGAACTTAATCATTTTAAATAATTTTCCGTCCTTCCCAGGTCTTTCTTGATAAAAGAATATGGGTGAACCTAAATTTTTACGGACCTTATAAGCAACTATCAGAAATATTGGCGACAGTACGATTAGAGCTATTAAAGAAATGACTATGTCTACTAAACGTTTCATATTTTCATTCACTCATTTTTTAATATCTTTACGAAGAAAGGTATTATAAATTTTACCTAGCATATTTGCTGGCAACAGTCTAAACGCAGACCGTATCAGAAACAGCATATTAGCATATACAGGATTTTGTAACTTTAGTTGTTTTTTTAAATCTAGTAACTGTTTTTCACTTTTAATATATTGGAAACCTTTTCGTCGTGCATGCATACCATTACCAACACGAGCATATAGAAGGACGTCAGGTAAGTTCGCAACTTTATAATTATTCCCAATTACACGTAACCATAAGTTGTAGTCTTCCATAAATAAATGATGCTGATAACCTCCGAGAGATAAAATAACATCACGCTTGTACACGACGGTCATATGGTTAAAGGGACAACGTTTTTGTGCAAATTTTTTAATCTCGTCATGTGTTAAAGGCACAGACTTGATTACATCGGCATCAGTAATATCTTGATTAAATTCCATTACTTGAGAACTAAACAAAACAACATCGGGGTTTTGTTTTATGAAAGCAAGTTGTTTTTCAAAACGATCAGATGTACAAATATCATCAGTATCCATACGAAAAACCCAATCAACACTACACTGTTTTAGCCCTTCATTTAATGCCTTACCAAGCCCTACGTTTTCCGGTAACGCAACTACTTTTAGTTTTTCACCGATTTTAACTTGCCACTCCTGTACAGAAGTTGTGAGTTGCTCTCCAATAGGTCCATCTAAAACTAAAACTATTTCACTTGGCTTCAAGCTCTGATTATCCCAAATGCTTTCAAAACACTTTTCTAGATATTCAGGTTTTTCTTTATGATATAGAGATAATAGAACCGAAAACATACAATTTTAACCTTCCAAAACCTTTTCAATCCAAACTTTTAAGATCTGTTCAGGCTGATATTTTTTAGCATTGATCAATGAATTTTGTGAGAATTGCGCCAACATATCTGGAGAAGAAGCAAGTTGTAAAATCGCATCTGCCAATGCCTCAATATTTTGGTTCTCAACCAACAAGCCATTTTTATGATTTTGAATAACATCACTTGGTCCAAAAGGACAATCATAAGAAACAATCGGTAACCCGAAACTCTGCGCCTCTACTAAAACCATAGGTAAACCTTCATACTTAGACGACATTACAAAAAAGTCTGATTGTCTATATACCTCTTGCACATTTGATGTACTTCCTTTCAAAATCACGCGCTGTAGAGAGTTCTCCTCAATATAATCTTGTAGCATTTTTTTGTGTTCACCTTCACCATAAATATTAAGGTGCCACTCTGGTATCATTTGATATATTTTTTTCCAAGCTTTCAATAAATGAAGATAATTTTTCTGATCGGTTAAACGACCTATGGTTACAATTTGTTTACTACTCAGCGGAGATTCTGAGACAATAGGGAAGGGTGAAAAATTGGGAATAACAATAACTTTAGAATGAAATTTATCAAATTGTTCTTTATCCTTTTGGGTTAAGGTAACAACCTGATCAACCCACTTGTAAAAGAATTTACTTAAGATTTGAACTTTTTTCGGCCGACTAACAAAAGAGACATGCTCTAATGTAACCAATTTTTTGATTTTAGGTAAAAGAGAACATAATAAAGATAACTTACCCATATTATGTACAATCACCATATCATAAGAATGAAGAGAAATATGTATCTTTAATTTTTTATAAAATTCAAAGAAATTACCTGATATTGCCACTACATTTACATTATCAGAAACTGGATAAGCTGTATTATTTTTAATCGACTCTCTATTTAAGAGAGTAACATCATAATTAGCCATGAGTGATAATTTGTTTGCCAGTTCAATGGCAACACGTTCAGTTCCAGATTTGTTCTTTAAAGAATTAATTACAAAAAGAATTTTCATAGCTTAGCCTATCGTAATTATTTTAAAAACCAATCGCTTTAAAAGATATTGCAATTGAAATCTGGATTTCATGACGCATAAGCCTATAAAAAATAACATTTTCAAAAACTTTTTATCAGCCTTTGCCATAAATGCAGATTTTAAAAAAATATTTGACTGATCAAAATCCGCTTTATATTTAGAATATTTTTCTAAATATTGTGAAACATTCAATTCACTAAAATCATCTTTTCCAGTTTTTAGCCTCATCTCATATAGATCAAGCACATAATTTGACATCAATCTCTGATTAAAACCAATTGTAGAGGTAGTATTCCCGTCACGAATACGAACTGAATATTCATAACTATTTAGATTAGTAAAGAGTAAACCTAATGAATGCATTCTTAATAAAAAATCATAGTCTTCAGCACCAGGAATTTCTCTATATCCTTTAAGTTTAGTATAGACTTCTCGCTTAGCTAACCAAATATGTAGAACTGGCGAACTATACTTTATTGTTTTATTAATAATATTATCATTGATTGGCATTTCTTGCTTACCAATTATTCTATTATTAGGGTCTATAGTATTAACATGACAACCCACTAAATAATATTGAGGATTTTTTAACAAAAATTCTAACTGTTTTTCTAGTCTTTCTGGCGTACTTATGTCATCGCCATCCATTCTTGCAATGAATTCTCCTTTTGCCTGTTCTAATGCGAAATTTAAAGTTTTTACTATTTTTAAGTTTTTATCATTTTTATAAAGTCTAATTCTTGGATCAATCATAGCTAATTCAGCAACTATATTGTATGTATTATCAGTAGAGCAGTCATCAACTACTATTATTTCAATATTTTTATATGTTTGATTACAAATTGAAAAGACTGCTTCTTTAACAAAAGCTTCAACATTGTAAACTGGAATCAAAACACTTATTAAAGGCTGCTCAAAAGTCATTTAACTATCTCTTTTTAATAACAATAACAAAAATAAAAATAAGGAGGAAACAGACAAATGAATAAATTAAACCAGAACTAATAGAATACATCAAACTCCGTGGTGCGAACATAAAAGCAGGAAGCGAAGACAATAATACGTATAAAAACAATACATTTTTTTTAGATTTTTCTATTAAATAACAAAAAACTAATCCTAATATAAAAGAAAAAAAACTTAATAACAAATAATTACGTCCACTTAAAATATACAAGTCTAAAAAAACAGACCACCCTAAACCAAACCCATTATCAAATAAAGAGTTATTTAATGTATAAGCAAAAAAAGCGCCTGAATTATAATTTTGGCTTCCTGTCACTAAACCTAACGATGAAAACAAACCAGCTACAGGAAAAAACATTGTTACATAAGTCAATGGAGGCCATTCTGCATGTAAACTATTTACTATTGATGGCAATATATAAGTTAGACTTTGTACATAAATAAATTTTGATAGAGGATTTTCTAAACCAAAGTCGCTTCGACCTCCTCTAAAGCTTTCTAAAAATTGTGCAAAAATCATTAAAGAAATACCCAGTAATGAAATTTTAAAAAAAGGTAAAACTCTTTTTGTTATTAAATTATACATCCATAAACAAATTAATACCCAAACAAATAAAAGTGCTCTTTGACCAACAAATAGATTTACTAATATATACAAAAACAGAATAAATAAAGAAAAATATAAACTTCTTTTATTATTGCATAAAACACCGGTTGCTACCATTATAGGGAGAAGTAAACTTGCTATACGTTGAGCACCAAAACTATAATCCGCCTGACCTGTATACAACCCTTCATAACCAGCTACCATAAACATTGAAATCATTTCATAGGATATTGGAAACCATAAAATAAAAAGTATAGTTGCACTTAAAAAGTTTAAAATATAAAATGTTTTTTTATAATTCAAATTGCTTAATTGTATATTAAACTCTAACCGAGTAGAAAAAATCAAGCTACCTAATATAAAAGAAGATAACGATAATTGCCAAAAAATTAAACTCTCAAAAAAATCTAAATTATTAAAATAAAAAAGCTGCCCCCAATACAATTCATAGTAATCTCGATATAAACCAAAAAAACTTAAAAAAACTCTACCTAAAGCAAACAAACAACTTGATATATAAAACAAGCCTTGAGGAGAAAATATTTTCACCCTATAAATATAAAACAAAAAGGGGATTAGGGCAAAGTTTAATATATATAAAAATTCACAAAACTTATGATAGAAGCTATCACTTAAGTCATTAAAAATTCCAAAAAAGTAAAATAAAATACAAACAATATTAAATGTTAAAAAAATTACAGTTGCTATTATTTTATTATTTTTAAAAACCATATCCATATTCTTTCACACCCATTTCTTTTTTAACTTTAATAATTTAGATTTTTTTGAGAGTTTA
>NZ_JEYB01000095.1:0-9538 GCF_000582255.1 Acinetobacter sp. 1566109
CCTGAACAGCGTGCTGTTTTTCTAGAAAATATTGCCGATGAACTTGATGCATTGGGTACAGATTTTCTTGAAATCGTTTCACAGGAAACCGCTTTGCCACTTGCACGCTTACAAGGTGAACGTGCCCGTACCAGTGGGCAAATGCGCCTGTTTGCCAAAGTGTTACGCCGTGGTGACTTTTTAGGTGCCCGTATTGATACCGCTTTACCTGAGCGTCAGCCTTTACCTCGCCCAGACCTGCGCCAGATTAAAATCGGTGTTGGCCCTGTGGCAGTTTTTGGGGCAAGTAACTTTCCTTTAGCATTCTCAACTGCGGGTGGTGACACTGCTTCGGCACTAGCGGCTGGATGTTCGGTGATAGTAAAAGCCCATAGTGGACATATGGCCACAGCAGACTTTGTAGCACAGGCTATTGAACGTGCCGTAGAAAAATCAAATATGCCTAAAGGTGTATTTAACATGATTTATGGTAATGGCGTAGGTGAACCACTGATTAAGCATCCTTTAATTCAGGCTGTGGGTTTTACAGGTTCATTGCGTGGTGGTCGCGCTTTATGTGACATGGCCGCAGCCCGTCCACAACTGATTCCTGTATTTGCTGAAATGAGCAGTATTAACCCGATGTTGATGTTGCCTGAAGCCTTAAAAAACCGTGGTGACAAAATTGCACAGGACTTGGCAGATTCAGTGGTTCTAGGCTGTGGTCAGTTCTGTACCAATCCGGGTTTAATCTTGGGTATTAAATCGGTCGAATTTAGCCAGCTCATTAGCAACCTAACCGACATTATGTGGGCTAAGCCTGCACAAACTATGCTCAATGCCGGAACCTTAAAAAGTTATACCGCTGGTCTTGAGCACTTAACCCAGCATCAAGGCATTAAGCATTTGGCAGGTCAAACTCAACAAGGCAATCAGGCTCAGCCGCAACTGTTTAAAGCTGATGTTGAGCTTTTACTGGCGGGTGACCAGCTTTTACAGGAAGAAATTTTTGGGCCAACCACAGTCATTATTGAAGTTGAAGATAAAGCCCAACTCATTCAGGCGCTACAAAGCATGAATGGTCAACTGACTGCGACTTTAATTGCCGATGAAGCTGACTTAACCGAGTTTGCAGATGTAGTGCCAGTTTTAGAGGAAAAAGCCGGTCGATTACTCATAAATGGCTACCCAACGGGTGTAGAAGTGTGTGATGCGATGGTACACGGCGGGCCATACCCAGCCACTTCAGATGCAAGAGGCACCTCAGTTGGAACCTTGGCCATTGACCGTTACTTAAGACCTGTGTGTTACCAAAACTATCCGCAAAGTTTATTGCCGGAAGCCTTAAAAGACAGCAACCCATTGCAGATTTTAAGACTGGTGAATGGTGAGATGACTAGAGAAGCGATCTAAAAAATAAAAAGAGACCATCACGTGGTCTCTTTTTTATCGATATTCAAATCTTACGTATAGGATATAAATTGCCAAATCAACTTGGTTTGTAATTGATATTTTTTAAAAATAAATCAACAGCATATTCAACCCAAGTACTAATTTCATTCTCTGATATTAAATAATCAGGATGTGTCAAACATTTTAGATGAGCATCACTTCTTAATAGCGATAAAAATATATTCGCAGCAACTTCTGAAGAAGAGCTTAATTCAATTTCGCCCTGTTTAACGGATTTTTCTAGATATCCTGCAATGATATTTGCTAGACGCTGTGGACCCAATTCAAAGAATTTTTCAGATAACTCAGGGAATCTTACCGCTTCTGCAATACAAACCCTAAAAAAAGCCAATCCTGAATGCGACAATATAAAACACAGATAGGTTTTCCCTATCTCGGTTAAAGCTGACCGTAAATTTTCAGCTTTCGTCTCGACTAAAATAATTTGCTCTTGCATGTTCCTGCATTGACGTTCAATCACCGCAGCGAACATCGCTTCTTTATTTTTATAGCACCCATACATCGTTGCTTTTGAAACACCCGCTTCCTTTTGAATCATGTCTGTCGTTGTTCCACTAAAACCGTGAATCAAAAAAAACTTGGTTGCTGCATCCAGAATTTTTTGATCTTTTTCATGAGCTTTAGTTGAAACTGACATATTGACCTTATAAAAATTTTAGCGATTTCATTCTAAGTGTAACTCATCGAAAAGTTCAAAATCGAGAATTGACGGAAATTTAATTAGAGAGTAGAGTACCGATCGGTACAGTACAGTAAATATCTGCTCCATGCAATGAATGGATGTTTAAGATTTAAGGTAAAAAATGAATACAAAGCCACTCATCGGTTTAGCAGGTGCAATATTTGCTGCAATGACTGTTGAATTTAATAACCGAATCACCAGCATTACCTTAGTCGACATTCGTGGCGCGATGGGAATTAGTGTTGACTCTGGTTATTGGGTCAACAGTATTTACGCGAGCGCCATGATTATTGGCATGATTCTGTCTACTAGTTGGGCGGTCATTTTTTCTATGCGCAGAGTTCTGCTTTTTGCCATAGGACTTTGTCTCTTTTCTAGCGTTTTAATTCCTTTTAGTCCAAATATCGAAATCTTTTACTTATTGCGAGGCTTACAAGGTCTTGCCAATGGTCTAACCATTCCTTTGCTCATGGCCTGTGCGCTTAGATTTTTAGGACCTGACATTCGGCTATGGGGTCTCGCCTGCTACGCATTAACTGCAACATTCTTTCCTAACCTAAGTGCTGCACTCTCTGCTTTTTATTTAGATGTGATTGGCTGGAAAATGATATTTTTCCAAACCATTCCTTTTTGTGCGCTAAGTGCTGCACTAGTGTACTTTGGGATTCCCCAAGATCCATTGAATTATTCAAGAATAAAAACTTACGATTGGATGGGTGCCATTTTAGCGATTATTAGCTTAGCCAGCCTGAGCACCATGTTGTTGCATGGCAACCATTTAGACTGGTTCCATTCTCAATTAATTTGTGTATTAGCCTTAATTAGTGCAATTACTTTACCTTGGTTTTTCATACATGAATGGCGTTATCCGTCACCACTCATTAAACCGCAAATGCTCGAAATCAGAAATTTTGCTTATGCTGTTTTCGCACTCTTTTGCTTTGTCATTATTGGTATGTCGACCAGCACATTACCCCTCAATTACTTAAGTGCAGTGCATGGCTATAAACCTACTCAGACCATGTGGATTGGCTTACAAATTGCGGCATTGCAATTTATCTATATTCCTATTGTTGTGAAGCTTTTAAATCAAGCTTGGGTGGATAGCCGATATGTACACGGGTTTGGCTTACTTCTGGTCATCGCGGGTTGCCTAGGTGCAAGTCAACTTGATACTACATGGAATCAAGATCAATTTTATTTTTGGCATGCAATCTCATGTTTGGGACAAACCTGTGTCGTGCTCTCGCTCTTAATGATGGGAACAAACAGCGTTCACCCAACCATGGCAATTTATGCATCACCAATGATTAATACTCCGCGTGCGATTAGCGGTGTACTGGGTGTATGTATTTTGGATTGGATCAATCGAGTGCGCGGTGAATACCATTCAACACGGCTGATTGAAAACACCGCCCAACATGTTTTCCAAAATATTCAAGGTCCTGTCATTAATCCACTTACTCCCCCTGTGCTTAACGCAAATGGTGCAGATCGTGTTTCAGGTGGTTTATCTGCCCTAAATTCTGCGATTCAAGCGCAACAATCTGTTTTAGTTATTAGCGATCAATATCTCATCTTAGCTGGCCTTACCGCTATTTTGTTCATCGTGATGTTGATTTTGCCAGTTCGAACTTATCCGCCACGTATTGCTCTCATTAAGTTAATGAATAGTCATAACTCAGGAAAATCTTTATGAGTACTCTCGAAGCCCAAGATACTACCCACACCGAACCACCTAAGTTAACAAAGGTGCAATATCTCAAAAAGCATTGGGTTATGGTTATTGCGTTCATTATTGTCTTAGCATCTATTTTATGGATTTTAAAACTTATATTTTTACCTTCTTCGATTATTGAAACAGATGATGCGCGTGTGGATGTAGAGTACTCAACCATTGCCCCTAAAGTATCTGGCAATATTGAAGAAATTTATATTAAAGATCATCAGACCGTAAAAAAAGGCCAACTTTTAGCAAGGATTGATGCACGTGATTATCAAGCTGCTTTAGCTGAAGCTGAATCGAATTATGCAAAAGCACAAGCTGACGTGAGTGAAGCGATGCTCGCAGTTGATAGACAACCCACTGTTATTCGAGAAACCGAAGCACAGCTGAGAAAAGTAGAAGCTGGAATCAAACTCACAAAAGATAATACGGCGCGTTATGAGCAACTACAGGCACTTGGGGCCGAGTCCAGATTAATTACACAGCAATCTAAGACGACTTTGACTGAACAATATGCCGACTTAGACAGCAGTAAAGAAAAAGTGATTGATGCACAGTATCAACTCAACCAATACAAGATTCAGGTACAAGCCAAACAAGCTGCTCTTAAGCAAGCACAAGCGGCACTTGATAAAGCAAAACTGAATTTGAGTTATACAGAAGTTCGTGCACCTATTGATGGCATGATTGG
Source organism: Acinetobacter sp. 1566109 (assembly GCF_000582255.1). Classification (NCBI taxonomy): domain Bacteria; kingdom Pseudomonadati; phylum Pseudomonadota; class Gammaproteobacteria; order Moraxellales; family Moraxellaceae; genus Acinetobacter; species Acinetobacter sp. 1566109. The sequence continues at coordinate 4,552 of NZ_JEYB01000095.1, forward strand.
TCAAAAGTCAGCTAACGTAGGTAACTTTGTGAGTGCTGGTAATCCACTCATGGTGGTTGTACCTTTAAACCAAGTCTATGTAGAAGCCAACTTCCGTGAAATTGAGTTAAAACAAATAAAAATTGGACAACCTGTTAATGTCTATGTAGATGCTTATAATGTTGAGCTAAAAGGTGTGGTAGACAGTTTTTCACCATCGACTGGCGCATTTTTCTCGCCAATTTCAGCAACAAATGCGACGGGTAACTTTACTAAAATTGTTCAGCGTCTACCTTTACGCATAAAACTTCTTGAGAACCAGCCGGATATTAAGTTGTTGCGTCCTGGTCTATCTGTTGTAGTTTCTGTGGATACCACTAAATAAACGGAATCAACTGAGCACTTAAAAACTTTAAATGAGCCTCATTGTTAGTCTTACACCTAATGAGGCTTCATCAAATTCAATACCAAATTTGGCTCGTATTTTACCCTTCTACCTTTTTATCCTTACTACTTGAATAGATAAAGTACAAAGCGATCCCTAAGCAAATTAGCGCTCCTAATCGATACAGTGAAAAAGGAAGCATCTCATTGCCGAACCAACCAAAGTTATCAATCAATATGCTCATTAAAAGTTGCCCAAAAATCACAGCCACAGTGGCAACCGCAGCTCCGATTCTTTGTACAGCCAGTACCATAATGACAATATAAGGTACGCCACACTTGGCACCTAATAACTGCCATTTAGGAACATCTAGTAACGTTAAAGTTTGTTTGGGTTCAAAGTAAAAAATAAGGAGAGCCGTAATTAGAGCACCGACCGAGAAAGTCAAAAAAGCACTACGAAATACACCAACTTTCGCTCCAAGTTGACCATTAATTGCGGCCTGTACACTCAGCAAAGCACCGCCAATGACGGCGAGAAGAATCATTAAAATTGTCATGGCTATCTCCTACGCTTTTGCCACAAGTACAAGTGCGACAACAATAAAGATGAGTACTACTACCCGTTTACGGTCTACTTTCCGATGTGGAGTTCCCAGTAAACCATAGTGATCGATAATCAGACTTTTAGATACCTGTCCCGCTAAAATGCCAATCATGGTCATTGCAATGCCAATAATTGGAGTGGTAATGGTCAAAATAATGACGTAAGCAGGGCCAAGAACACCACCCAGCAATTGCCAAGATGGAAGTGTAAAAAATGAGGGGCTATTCCTTGGGCTAAAAAACAACATGAGTAAAAAAGTAAGTGCTGCACCCACACCAAAAATACTAAAAGTAGCCCACAACTCACCTACTTCCTTTCCTAACGGTCCTAGAAGCCCTGCTTCGACCGATAGCCCCATTCCCCCTAAAATGGTTAGGAGTAATAATAGAATTTGCATCTACATTGCCTCATCTGTATCTAAGCAACGAATACTAAGGTAGCCAATTCATCAGAAAAACAGCATAATTCATGAATCACTTTTGCAGAAACTGCACAAATGGATTTAATAAATTCGATTGATATCCGCACGCTTCGCTTCTTTATTAGTGTTTACAATGCTCAAAACTTCTCAAATGTAGCACGTAAAGAAGATGTGTCTGCTTCCATGATTTCTCGCACCATCCAACAACTTGAAGATGCGTTGGGACAACAACTTTTCTACCGAAATACGCGAGCAATCACACCGACCGAATCGGGCAAATTATTTTTTGAGTACGCGAACAAAATTACCGAACAATTTGATGAAGCTCAAAAGGCTTTACAAGATAAAACCATAGAGCCATCGGGACTCGTCCGAATCAATGCACCAGTGTTTTTTGGTCAACGGCATATTGCGCCATGGTTGGCGGGTTTATCAGAGCGTTATCCAAGGCTTCTAATAGAACTAATTCAAACCGATGAATTTATAGACCCATTGCGCGAAAGCACAGATTTAATATTTCGTATTGGAGCACTGACTGATTCATCATTTCATGCCCGTATTTTTGGTACACAAAAATATCATTTGGCAGCATCTCCTCAGTATGTTGCCAAATACAGTACGCCTGATCATCCGACAGAACTTAATCAGCATAAATGCCTAGTCTATAAAGGTTTTGAAGGTCCTAACCGGTGGTTAGTAAGAAAGCCCAATGAAGAATGGGTACATTATCCAATTACTCCATTGCTGTCTTCAAACAATGCCGAGAGTTTAATGACAGCCGCGCTTCATGGCATGGGGATTGTTTTATTTCCTGATTGGCTAATTGGCGAAGCTTTAAAACAAGGTGATTTAATAAAGCTTTTACCTGAATATGAAGTCGCGATTAAATCACACCCCCAGCATATCGCAGCCATTTATCCCAATGTCCGTCATCCACCGCTAAACATTAGAGCAGTGATAGATTATTTCGCAGAAATCTATGGAGACACACCGTATTGGCAGAATTAAATTTTTCTTTTAATCATCATTTGTAAAGACAAAAATACCTGATTGCAGCAATCAAATAAACTCTGAAATCAGGGATCACCGTTAGATACTAATTAATCGCTATCTCATAATGAAAATTGTCGGCCAAACCATAAGACTCACGGTATTCGACCGCTATACCTTCAAGATTTTTTGCAATACGGCATACCTTCACTAAAGGGTCTTCAAGGTGATTATTTAAATAGCTATCTTTGATATTTTTCTCAAAAGTTAACCGTTCTGTTGCAGAAGAAATAAATTGGCCGCAGTGCTGATAATAAAAAGGATAAAGTAAATTCCCAAACTCAGCGATTGGAATTTCTTCCAGATTTTTAAATAAGCGTTCAGGCAGCCAGATTCTTTCGCTTAACACAACGACGTCTTCATGCTTACGGACACGCTCAATATAAAGCAACTTTTCGGTGTGCTCAAGTCCCAACTCGGCATTTACTTTCGGTATTGCGTCACACACTTCTACTTTTTTGATTTGTCCTTGTGGCTGAATGAACTCGCCTTTTTTATTACGTAATCTAAAAAAACGAATGAGTGAATTTTCAAAATTAGGTTGTTTGAGGAAAGTTCCTTTTCCTTGCTGTTTAACTAATAAGCCGTCTTCAACCAGTCCTTCAACCGCTTTTCTCACGGTTCCTACCGATACGCTATACATTTGCGCAAGTTCTTGTTCACTTGGAATAGGCTCTTCGACTGTCCATTTTGACTGGATCAGTAGTTTTTGAAGTTCCCAACGGACCTTTTCATATCTTGGCAATTTAAAATTTTTAAATGCAGTCTCATCAAGCATTTGCGTTAAACATTATGAAATCGATTTGACAATATTAGCATAGTTCTGTGTAATACAAAAAAGCAAACATATATATGTTTAGATGTTTATATATTTATCAAGGAAGATAATATGACTGCATTGATGCTGATGGCTTTAGCCGTATCGATAGGTTTAGGTTATAAAACAAAAATCAATATTGGATTTTTTACGATAGCGTTTGCCTACCTGATTGGTTGCTTTGGCATGAGTCTTAAACCTTCCGAAGTTATTGAATTATGGCCTGTCAAAATTTTCTTTATTATTTTATCTGTCACTCTGTTTTATAACTTTGCTTTGGCAAATGGCGCTTTAGAAAAACTTGCCAGCCATCTCTTATATAAATGCCGTAAGTTTCCTCAGTTTTTACCTTTAGCGATTTTTTTCGCAGCAACCATTATTGCTGGCCTAGGTGCTGGTTTTTATACGGTACTTGCCTTTATGGCACCGATTACACTGCTGCTGTGTAAAAAAACCAATATGAATATGGTTATTGGCGGGATGGCAGCAAATTACGGTGCTCTAGCTGGCGCAAATTTTATGACATCGCAAAGTGGCATTATTTTCCGAAGCTTAATGGAAAATACTGGCATTAGCTCACAAACAGCTTTTTCATATAGCAGTGGAATTTTTGTCTTAACTTTAATTATTCCAACTGCGGTGTTGGGAATTTATACCCTCTGGAATAGAAAAAGTAATTCGATTGTGATTGAAGATCAAAAGCCTGAGCCATTCGATAAAAAACAGAAACAATCTATCTTCCTTATTGTTTTAATGATGTCGATTGTGAACCGTACCGGGTTTGTCGGAGACCACTTTTCTTGAGAGAATGTCCCGATGAAAAAAGTAAAATACACCCCTGAAATCAGAGATAGAGCGGTTCAATTATTGATTGAATCCGAAAAAGATTATCCATCGAATTGGGCTGCGATCACAGCAATTGCGCCTAAGATTGGTTGTACTCCTGAAACACTTCGTGTTTGGTATCAAAAATATTTAGATAAACAAAATCCAGTTAAAGTACAGCAGCTTTCAGACCAAGAACGTATCAAACAACTCGAACGCGAAAATAAAGAACTGCAACGCGCCAATGAGATTCTACGTAAAGCAGCCGCTTTTTTCGCCCAGGCGGAGCTCGACCGCCCACACAAATAATGGTGGATTTTATCCATAACAATAAAGATCGATATGGTGTTGATGCGATTTGTAGGATTTTACCGATCGCAGCTTCAACCTATTACCGAACTTTAGATCTCGCTGACAATCCAGAACATCGAGCGAAACGAGATCTACATGATGAGCATCATGCTGAACAAATTCAACGAATTTGGAAAGAAAGTTCAGGTCGATATGGTGTGCGTAAGGTCTGGCAACAATTGAAACGTGAAGGTTATGTTATCGCACGTTGTACAGTTGCTCGATTGATGCAGAAGGTAGGTATACAAGGTGTTTGGCGTGGTAAGAATAAACAAACCACCCGTAGCCGAGATGACCAAAAACGGGCAGATGATTTAGTGAAACGTAATTTTAATGCTGATCATCCAAACCAACTATGGGTGGGTGACTTTACCTATATTCAAACTCATTCAGGCTGGGTCTATACCGCCTTTATTATTGATGTGTTCTCACGAGCAATTGTTGGATGGAAAGTATCTACACGGATGAATACAGATATGGTGCTCGATGCATTGGAGCAAGCATTGCACGATCGAGGCATGCCAAAGAATGTGATTCATCATTCCGATAGAGG
>NZ_JEYB01000096.1:0-9059 GCF_000582255.1 Acinetobacter sp. 1566109
AAAATATGCAGCGAGATTTAGGTGTCCGATTATGGTCACGATTACATGAAAACAATTTGATTGTAGTACCGTGTTATTGGGATGATAGACGCATCACCGGATAAAAGAAGTCTTTACTACCGCCAATTATATTATTGATATAATTGGCATTTTTTATAATTAATTTCTAAAAATCTCAACTTTATTCTCTAAAATATAGACAGAAAAATTCTAGAAAAAGAGAGGAAATCCTATCATTTTATGTTGAAAATCATAAAGTTCATTAATGAATTACCGGTATCAAAATAATTACTACCGAATAGCGTACTTATTAATAGGACTTACGCAAAGACGACCGAAGGCGAGTTATCTTAATCAATTTTTGAGCTTACAAGCAGGGGTTACGATGAAAATTTTTTGGTTTATACCGACACATGGCGACAGTCGTTATTTAGGCACGAGTAAAGGGGCAAGAACCGTTGACCATACCTATATGAAGCAAATTGCAGTGGCAGCCGATAACCTTGGCTATGAGGGCGTGTTGATTCCGACAGGTCGCTCATGTGAAGACCCTTGGTTGGTCGCCGCTAGTCTCATTGATGCGACCACTCGCTTAAAGTTTTTGGTGGCATTACGCCCTGGGGTGACGACACCCGCGCTTGCTGCTCGCATGACAGGCACCTTTGATCGATTATCAAATGGTCGATTGCTGCTTAATCTGGTCACAGGCGGCGATGAACAAGAGCTTAAAGGCGATGGCATCTTTGAAGACCACGCGACGCGTTATCAGACAGCCAGTGAATACACCACGATTTGGCGAGAGATTTTGACTCGCTCGCACACAGGCGAATCCTTTACTTTCAACGGTGAACGCTTGCAAGTAGAAGATGCTAAATTGCTGTACCCCCCTCTACAACAGCCATATCCGCCCTTGTGGTTTGGCGGTTCATCTGAGGCGGCGCAAACACTGGCTGCCGAACAAGTTGACAGTTATTTGACGTGGGGTGAGCCGCCTGCCGCCGTCAAAGAGAAGATTGAGCAGCTTAAAACCAAAGCCGCTGCCAAAGGTCGTACATTAAGCTATGGTATTCGTCTGCACGTGATTGTGCGTGAAACCAATGAAGCCGCTTGGCAAGCCGCTGATGAATTATTGAGTCATGTGAATGACGACACCATTGCCGCTGCCCAAGCCAAATTTGCCCAAATGGACTCGGTGGGACAACAACGTATGACAGCCTTGCATGGCGGTCGCCGTGATAACTTAGAAATTTCGCCCAACTTATGGGCAGGGATTGGACTGGTACGTGGTGGCGCAGGCACCGCACTGGTGGGCGACCCACAAACTGTTGCCGCGCGTATTCAAGAGTATGCCGATTTGGGCATTGATAACTTTATTTTTTCAGGCTATCCACACTTAGAAGAGGCGTATCGGTTTGCTGAATTGGTTTTCCCATTATTACCGATAGACACCCAAAACACCTTGGTCAAGCCAAATTTGACAGGACCGTTTGGTGAGATTGTCGCTAATAACTATGCACCACCGCAACAAACCCGTGACACTGCAACCCCAAAAACACCTACCACTGCTGCACCTAAACACGCCATCGCCTCTTAAATTCATCTTAAAGACATATTAAAGGCGTCTTCAATGCTTGTGATAAAACGTGCTAATTAAAGCACGTTTTTCGCTTCGTCTATACCTATCATTAGACACCTATCATCCGACAGGGTGTGTGGAATCCACCCTAGCCATGATAAACATCTTTTAACTGATAAACCTTTTAACTGATAGACTTTGTTTTAAAAAGTGGTAGCCAGTTATACGGTGAGATTAGACCAGCAAGCTACTTTGCTAAAGTTAATCATCAAGGTGTCAATATCCCAACTTTTTTAGCAAATGCAACACAGGAAAAATGACTTCTCTATAGCTAGGTTATATTCGGAATGTGAATAACCTATTGATAGTAATGAAAATTTTTTAAGCCAACACTGTTAGTTTTACGGTCTCTAGTATGTCATTTTTTAATCAATAGTTTAGTTTTGTAATTTTATGGGTGATAAAAGTTATTATAACGCTTTTTGCTTTTTGCGGCTTATACAATAAAAAAGATTTAAATTTTAAATCATAAAACAATGGGATAAATAAATTTAAATCATGCACTTCAATTAATGATCAACTAACTATAAGGGCAATAAATATGACAACTGAAAACAATGAAAAACTTTCTTTATTAGACGATGTGGCATTAAAAGCCCAAATGCTCATGGCAAATCTAAAAGAGGGCGCTAATGATGGCTATGACCATTCTGTCACCAGTGCCGGTGAAAAGGGCTTAAAATCAGGCAAAGTGTCTGAACTCACCGCCATCGCCCCCTTGACCAAAGATGGGGCAGCTCGTATCAAGCGAATTTTGGAAATTACCAAAGGCAATCTTGCAGGGGCGACCAATGTAGGCACCTTGCATGATTTGCGGTTGGTGTTTTTAGACAATGATACTAAGCTACTGTTTTGTACCGCCTATGATGGCGATTGGGATGCTTACATCAACGACTTTGCTACCAAAATTCCAGAACTCATGGATTTGCTTTTTGGCAATGTAGAGGGTTGGCCTGGGATTAAAAGCCCGACTGTCAAGCAATTCATCCTTGACCATCAGATTACCGCTACCGGTTGGTATGTAGGTGTACCGCATCTGACGGTTCGTGATATTGCGCGTAATGACAAAATCGTGCGTGGCATTAATAAAGCCATTGAACAAGCCCAATAAGCCCGCTTAGAACCTGTATTCACCATATCACGTTTATCAGCGTACTATTCTAACCGTACTCTGAACGGGCAAGCTTTAGGTTAAAATTTCGATACAAAAGCGATTTGTTCAGTGATTTTACCATAAGCAAGCGATATTTAGCGTGGTGTATGGTGAACAAGCTTTCAGCATCAAATTTTTAAGATTCTCTGCTAGGAACGACCATGAATAACGACAACCCAGCGAATGAAAGCCTACTTGGCAAATTAAAAACCCATCTACAAGATGGTATCGAGCATGGCATAGAGGCCGTTAAAGACAAACTTGAACACAGCGATACACCCGCTGAAAAACGCAGTGTCAAAGAACGGGTACACGAAGCGAAACAAAAAATCGGCACGCAGCTGCACAGCGTCATGACACGGGCAACGAACGCTATTTATCCGAATATCGCTACGATGGAACTTGAGGATATTCAAGCCATCATTTTGCATGACCGCCCTGCGCCTTACTACGGCACGCTTGTCGCGCTAAAAGTCAATGACAGCAACGCGGGTCGTGAATTATTAAAAGCGGTATTACCAAACGTCAAAGGCTCAAAAAATTTCCAAAAAGATATGGATGCCAATTTGACCATTGTGATGACGTATAAGGGGCTAAAAGCTTTAGGCTTACCGCAAAGCTCGCTTGATTCTTTCCCAGAAAATTTCAAAACAGGTATGGCAGGTCGCTCCGATATCTTGGGTGACAAAGGTGATAATGACCCTAGCAACTGGCTTGCGCCATTTGGTGATAAAGGCGATATTCATATTTGCGGCGCGGTGATTGCCAATAGCCAAGAAAAATGGCAAGCCAAACTTGCCGAACTTAAACAGGCGTTTGCCCCTTATCTAGATACCAGCCGTAACGCCATCGAAATCTTAGTGGAACATGATTTTGGCACAGATGGTGACGTCAAAAACGTGTTTGGTTATCGCGATGGCATCAGTAACCCAGAAGTTGATGGCAGTGGTATCAGCCTTGAAAATAACACCGAACGTCCGATTGCGGCGGGTGAATTTGTGTTAGGTTATAAAGGTGAAGCGGGCGTGGTACCTCCCATGCCACAGCCTGAAGTATTGGGAAAAAACGGTTCGTTTATGGTACTGCGAAAATACCGCAGTAATGTCGCTGACTTTCACCGCTATTGCCTTGAACAAAGCGACAATGACCCAGCTAAAGCCGATAAATTGGGGGCAAAAATGTTTGGTCGCTGGCGTTCGGGTGCCCCCATCACCCTAAGCCCAGACCATGATGATGAAGCCCTCGGCAAAGACAATGTAGCAAACAATAAATTTGACTACACGGACGATCCCTATGGCAAAGGCTGCCCGTTTGGTGCCCATGCTCGCCGTATGAACCCCCGCAATACCAAAGACTTTATTCTAAGCGATGTGCGTCTTCACCGTATCATCCGCCGTAGTGTATCGTATGGCGATATCGTGCCGCCCAACGTGACCCAAGACGATGGTCAAGAGCGGGGGTTATTTTTTATCGGTATCAACGCCCATGCCATGGACACGCTTGAGTTTTTGCAAAGCCAATGGATTAATGACGGCAACTTTATGAACCTTGGGGAAGAACGTGACCCAATGCTAGGCGTACACGCAGGTAGTGACGCTGATAGCGATGTGTTCACCGTACCCGATGAGCCAATTCGTAAGCGTCATACCAATATTTTGCAATTTAATACCCTACAAGGCGGTGAATATCTTTTTGTACCGAGCTTGTCGGCACTCAAATGGATTAGTGAGCTTAACGAAAATTCATATTAGAGTAAATCTAAATAAAAAAAGGTTAGGTGGGTTTAGTAAACCTAACCTGATAAAAATAACAAAGGACAATCATCATGTTAAATAAATTATTCGGTCGTCGTTATGCCAAGTTTGACCCAGCCATCGACCAGCTTACTAGCGACGATGAAAAAGCCATCGACCAAATCACCGCAGATATTCGTGACTATATCGGCAAATCAGACACGGTTAGCAAAATCAATTATCACACCCGAGATGCCCACGCTAAAGGCTACTGTGCATTAAAAGCCAACTTTGAGATTTTACCAAAACTGCCCAAAGAATATGCCCAAGGTATCTATGCCAAACCCGCTCGTCATGAAGCAGTGATTCGTTTTTCTAACGGCTCATCTCGTGTGGCTGCCGACAACAAGTTGGGGCTTTCTCAAGGGTTGGCGATTAAAGTCTTTGGTGTCAAAGGCGACAAATTACTGCCAGATGAGCCAGATAGCCCAAACTTTGACTACAATCTGATTAATTTTCCTATTTTCTTTTGTAATACTATCCAAGACTATAGTTATATTTCACGGCTATTTTTACAATTAAATGATTATTTTGCCAAAGGCGCGAAAGGGCAAGCCAAATTTGCCTTTGACTGGATTACCCAATATGGCAAAAAACTGCCATCCAAAGAATCCCTCAAGACTTTTAGGGCTTTTAGTAAGTTTAAAACCATCAAACCGCAAAATACCTTGTTATACAGTTTTTACTCACAAGGGGCGGTGCGTCATGGCGACTATATGGCGAAAATCCGTGTCGCCCCGACCAAAGCGTCACAAGCCAAAATCAAACGCCGAGATCTCGATGTCAATGCCACCAGCGAGGCGATTCGTCCTCTGATTTTACAAGAAATCCGTGAGCACGATTATGAGTTTGATGTGCAAATCCAGCTGTGCCGTAACTTAAAAGACCAACCCATTAATGACTTGACCAAAGAATGGGATGAAAAAGACGCCCCGTTTGTGACAGTGGCAAAACTCACCATCCCTTGCCAAGATGTGCCGGATGACGGTAATTTTGACATTATGGAACACTTGTCATTTACCCCGTTTCGCTGTATTGAAGCCAACCGTCCGATTGGTAATTTGCAACATGCGCGACTGCGTGCCTATCAGACCGCCTCGACCACTCGCCATCGTTTAAATCATAAAAAACGTGCCGAGCCAATCAATCTAAAACAGGCATTTGATAAAGATTTTTATAACCTTTAAATTTGGCAAAAAACCAGTAGCGGGGCGGTTATGGGGGCATTGTTTGGGGTAAAATTTCACCCATTGGGTAAAAAACTACATCGCCTTTAATCATTCAAAAACCGTTAGCCTGTGACTGGGCTAACGGTTTTTTACCTTTTTACGCCATTAAACTTATTTCATTAAACTTAAGCTATTAAACATAGTGATTAGCAAATACGATAATACCAAAAATAAAGTTGCGTATTTGCCAATCAATCTAGGAGTATTGTATGTCAGAGTCGAATCCTCTTGTTAATTTTACCCATATCACAGTCGCAGGCAGTGGTGTTTTGGGCTATCAAATCGCCGTACAAGCGGCGTTTCATGGTTTTAAAGTCGTTGTGTATGATATCAATGACGAGGTGCTCAATAAAGCCAAAACCAAATTTGCCAATATCGCCAAACGTCATCAGGATGATTTAAGTGAAACAAGCGAACAAGCCAAACAGGCTGAACAAAACTTGAGCTATACATCAGATTTAACCGCCGCCTTAAAAGACGCCGACTTGTTGATTGAAGCGGTGCCCGAAGATGTCGCCATCAAAAAAGATTTTTATCAAAAAGCCTCAGCAGCCGCACCCGAAAAAACCGTATTTGTCAGTAACTCATCTACCATGTTGCCCAGTGATTTGGTCAAATTTACCGACCGTCCTGCTAAGTTTTTGATGATGCATTTTGCCAATGAGATTTGGAAGCGCAATCTTGCCGAAATTATGTCGCATGCCGATACTGACCCTAATGTATTTGATGCGGTGACCGCGTTTGCCAAACAAATCGGCATGGTGCCTATTATCGTCAACAAAGAAACCTCGGGCTATGTACTAAATTCATTACTCAATCCTTGGTTAAATGCAGGGATGCAGCTGTATATCCAAGGCATTGCTGACATTCAAACCATCGACAAAACTTGGATGCTTGGCACAGGCTCGCCGATGGGACCATTTGCTTTTTATGATATGCTGGGGCTGACTACCCCTTACAATATTTACAAGCTTGCTGTGGCTAAGGGCAAACAACAAGACCAAGCGGTCGTCGATATGCTCAAAAAAGATTACATTGAGAAAAATAAACTGGGCGTACCAACGGGCGAAGGATTTTATCAATACCCCAATCCCGCCTTTAAAAATCCTGATTTTTTAAAACCACCCAAAGCGGATTTATCCAAAGTACCCTATAAAAATATTACCGTGGCAGGCAGTGGCGTATTGGGCAACCAAATTGCGGTGCAATGTGCGTTTCATGGGTTTAACGTGACGATTTATGACATTAACGATGACGCGATTGCTAAGGCGAAAACCCGCTTTACCGACCTTGCCAATCAGCATCAGCATGACCTAGGTGAAACCGATGCCCAAGTGGCAGCAGCCAGCAACAATTTGGCTTACACCACGGACTTGAATGAGGCGTTAAAAGATGCAGACCTATTGATTGAAGCGGTGCCAGAAAGCTTAGACATCAAAAAAGATTTTTATAGCAAAGCCTCAGCCGCCGCCCCTGCCAAAACCGTGTTTGCCAGTAACTCATCGACGTTATTGCCAAGCGTGTTATCAACCTTTACTAACCGTCCAGAAAAATTCTTGATGCTGCATTTTGCCAATCATATCCATATCCGTAATACGGTGGAGTTGATGGCGGCCCCAAGTTGCGACCCACAAGTCTATGCTGACGTCATCGAATTTGCCAAAGCCATTGCTATGCTACCGATAGCGGTGAAAAAAGAACAATCGGGCTATGTGCTTGATAGCTTATTGATTCCGTTATTGGTAGCGGGGTTAAAACTGTGGGCAAACGGCGTTGCCAACGCCGCAACCATTGATAAAACGTGGATGATAGCCACGGGTTCACCCTTTGGACCGATGGCGATTTTGGATAAAAATGGCATGACAACCAACTACAATATCTTTAATGAACTGGCAAAAACGGACCCTTCTTTGCAGCAGCCCGCTGAAAAGCTCAAAGCAGAACTGGTCGATACCAACAAATTGGGTGAAGCCACGGGTGAAGGGTTCTATCAATATCCTAACCCAGCTTATTTAGCGAAAGATTTTTTAAGCTTAATTCACTAAACTGCGTTTGGCCAAGGAGAATAAAAAAGGGGTAATTTGCTAACTTGACGTATCTACTGTTGCCACTACCGACATGCCGGGTATCAATTCATTCAGACGACTTTGATTGCCATCGATGTCAATGCGTACAGAAATGCGCTGTACCACTTTGGTAAAATTCCCGGTGGCATTGTCGGTTTTAATGACACTAAATTCTGACCCTGTTGCGGGGGAGATGCTTTTGACTACCCCCGTAAATTTTTGTTTGCCTAGGGCATCGACAGTAAACCACGCTTTTTGCCCGTTTTTCATTTTATCAATTTGGGTTTCTTTAAAATTGGCAATGACCCACATTGATTTTGGAATGAGATAAACCAACTGCGTGCCTTGTGTCACCAACTGACCGGTACGGATATTGATTTGCCCTAATTTACCTGAGGTCGGGGCGGTGATTAAGCCATACTCTTGGTTGGTATTGGCTTGATTTAGCTATGCATTGGCGCTTTTAATCTGTGCCAGGCTTTGTTGCACAAACCTATCTGTAAAGGCTTTTTCAGCGATATAATTTTCAAATGAAGAAGCCTACACACAAAATCTACCGCACAACCAATTGGCCCGCATATAACCGAGCACTCATGAGTCGCGGAAATATTGCCATTTGGTTTGATCCTGCTACGCAATGGTATGCGCCATCAAAAGGCAAACAAGGGCGAAATCAAACCTACTCCGACGCAGCCATCCAATGCTGCTTAATGATTAAATCCTTATTCCGTCTGTCTTTACGTATGGTTACTGGCTTTGTGCAAAGTCTGATTAAACTTTGCGGATTAAATTGGATAGCTCCAGATTACACCACGCTTTGTAGAAGACAAAAGCATATTGATATTGTAATCAACTACCAAAAAAGTAGCGATGGGCTGCATCTACTCATGGACTCTACAGGCATGAAGTTTCTAGGTGAGGGCGAATGGAAGCGCAAGAAACATGGACCTGAATATCGTCGCCAATGGCGTAAACTTCATATTGGTATAGATGCTAAAACCCTACAAATACGAGCAGTTCAGCTTACAACCAATAATGTCAGTGATTCACAGGTGCTTGGTGATTTCAGAACTCAGTGACCTTGAAGCAAAGAACAATATTTTTCCTGAATCACTTACTCGCCATTAAAAATGAAGCTGCTAGCGTGGATATGAATCAGTATTTTCTGGATTCTTAGAACCT